>JAJFHI010000001.1 GCA_021775715.1 Hyphomicrobiaceae bacterium
ACCGCTTGGCACGCACACTGCGATACTGATCCAATGAATTAATTCGGTAAATCACGCCCAAGCAGCATGGCGAGAAATAAGTCCCGAGCATTGTTGGGCCGATCGCGATAAATCTCGAATTTTGCGTGTTGCGAAGTGGTAGTCACGTTCAGATCGATGCCCCACATCGGGGTGATGCCGGTTGGCAGCATCGAGTAGCGGATATCGATTAATACGTTGTCACGGCCAGGATCAGAAACTACGTAGCCATTGGCAAGCCTGGAAAATCGCGCGATATCGCGTGACAGTACCGATTCCCCTGCCAGTTTCGGAAGCTCTCGTTCTAGGTCGAATGCCCGCGCGTAGTCCCCGGGGTAGACTCGGTTCGGACCTGGGCCGATCCGGATTGCGTCGACGTAGAACATACCGTTACTCTGGTATACCGAGCGCCACAGGACCAGGTTTGCCAGAGTTGGTTTGACGATAATTCGTTCGACCTTGTGCCCACGCTGTGCGGCGAGTTCGATCGCGGATTGCAGTGCGGTTTGATGCTGCCACAGGCCGAGTAGCAGATATGCACCGGCCAGCGCCAGCCCGACGCGTGCCGGAACCGGTTTACAGTGCTTGAACCCCAGGATCAGCGCAATCACCAATAACAGTGAAAATATCGGGTCGATGATTGCGATGATGCTCCAGGCAGTACGCGTATCGCTAAATGGCCACAGCAGATGAGTGCCATAACTGGTGCAGGCGTCGAGTAACCCGCTGGTGGAATAACCCAGCAATGCGTACCAGTAAATTCTTCTAAAACCGAGGCGTTTGCGCAGCAACGGCCAAAGCAGCAGCGCCGCGACCAGCGCGCCGACCGGGATGAATATCAACGCGTGGGTAAAGTGTCGGTGAAATTCGACGTTCAACAGCGGATCGTCGCTCGCGCTTATCAAAATATCGGCATCAGCCAGTAATGCGGCAGCAAAACCTGTTAGCGCTGCGATTCGCGATTCTTTTTCGTTGGCGACCGACAGCGCCAGCGCGCCGCCCAGCACACCCTGGGTTAACAGATCCACCGGTTAAACTCCGTAGATTATTATTGTTAAATCCGGCGACAGTATATCTATTTATCGACCGCCGCACTGTAACTTTGCAATTGAACAATCACGTTCGGCGTGTCCGGTGTCGGGGCAGATTCGTACGGTTTCGGCACTAAAAAGGCGCCGCCTACCCCTCGGAAGAAATCGTTGTGAAATACGCAGGGCTGTATCTTCGTGTTGGAAGTAAAGCGCCCGCCCTCTCAACTATGGCATCGCGCACCTGTAAGGGGCTGACCTTGTTCACTCCAACCTGCAGCCCAAGGGCCGAATAGCAGAGAAGACGAACAAGCCACCAAAAAAGTTGAACTAGACTTAGTGACAGCATTCGGCATGTCCGCCTGCCGTCGTGCGATTCCCCGATCGGTTTGCAAAGCAGCTTGATCATGGAGGGAGGTGTCAGGGTTCGAGCGCCGACTTCTGCATATGGCCTATCGCGTCTGATGTGCGAAGTCCGCTCTTAGATGCAGTGCTGTAATCCGATTATGTCACTGCCAGACCCAATTGCACGGGAGCAGCCATGTCCGCTTTCTCTGCGAAGCGGCAGGCCCGCGTTGGCAGCTGTTATACAAAAGCGGACGTCGAGACGTGTGGCAGTCTCGTGTTCGCTAAGTCCGCTATTGGTGGAAGCTGACATAGGCCAGTCGACCGGCAATGACGCAATGGGCCAAGAACGGAAGTATCGGTCAAGCGAGATAGTGCAGCGCAAACATCCATTTTCACGACTTTCAGCGCTGCACCTATCTGCTGAAACACAAGCAAGCAATTGGCGATGCCTCGCCGCTGTTTCTTTGGCTCTTACTTCAATGGATGTTTCGAAAGGACAAAATCCTTACCGAGACCGTGACATCCAGCACACATTGCTACGCCGTTACCTGCGGCTACTGGCTTAGTTCCGTCGGTAGTGCTTATAACTTCGTACCAGAACCAACCTTTGCCGCCGTTGCTGTCCGTATTGGTCTTGACCATTACAGCCCAGCCCATCAGCTTCTTTGTGGCGTCATACATTTCCTTGACGACACTGGAGCCTATCGGGTGTGATTTGTTACCGGCCTTCAGAGACGCGTCGATTGTCGGATCCATAAAGACGCGAACCGGCAAACCAAATTTCGTGTGTGGTCCCGCTGACGGATGTGTGTCTGACTCTTGTGCTTTGAATTTCTTGTATTCACCTGCCTGCAGATACTGAAACAGGGCCGCGATTTCCGTTGGAACTGCTGTCTTCACTTTAGGTGTTTCGGCACTTGCTGCCGTGGCTGCGGTCGTGCTTTGTGTCATCGTCTGAGCAATGCTCATGTATTCCTTCGACTGCGGTGTCATCGCTCGTCCGCTTCGCTTGCCTTTAGCTGCAAGCAAAACCGGATAATATTGCGTAAACACAAAGTCATCTTTCGCGCTATTTTCATGGCACGTATTGCATGCCCCGGTTGGGAAGGCCTGGGCAGTGTCCGCAAGAGGATACGAATGACCAAATGAAAAATACGCCCAATACCCTGGCTCGCTCTTGAACCTTTTCGAGTCCTTGATCGTCACTTCAAGGCCTGTAAATTTGCCCATGAAGTAACCGGTACCACTGACGGCCTGTTTCGAACCAACGAGCACCAGTTCCTTGACGATAGCTGTCTTGTCTGGGAACGTCCCGTGCTTCTTCCAGTGCGCGAAATCGGCAGGATGGATGTAGACATTGTGGAATTCTGGAAAATTAGCATTGCCGTTGTTCATATCATGAGGTGTCAGAGGGGTTCCAATATAAACCCATTCGCGATATCGAATGTCAGGCCGCAGAAGTAGGCCCTTTTTATTAAATTCCGGTTTCGGGTAGATCGACAAAATCGATTGTGACTGTGCGCCGACGGTACGGCACTCCCCTGCCTGGCATGCAGCCGATGCTGTTGTGAAACTGCTCGCAGCTACCAACAAGAGTGTCACCGAGGCGCGGCACAGAGTCGAGTGTAAGAGCTTCATGTTCATCTCCTTGACTGTTCTGTTCACCCTGACGGCAATGTCCTTGTCGCCTAGATTACAAGCTGACTTAGCAGCATGGTTCATCGTTGGTTGCGGTGTGTGTATCAAATGGATGGTCGTAGACCGCCGATGATATTCGAACACATTATCACGATCAATAAAAATGACGTAATCTCTACTGGTTATGACATGTATTACATGTGATTATCGAACTTCTATCAAGGCAATGACAAATGGATCTTTCCCAGATTAAGTATTTCCTTAATCTTGCCGAGACGCTGAATTTCACCGAAGCGGCTCAACTCAGCGGCATCTCGCAACCGGCGCTAACGCGTGCCATCCAGCGACTAGAAGACGAACTTGGTGGCGTCCTTTTATATCGGGATGGCAAGGCAACACGTCTCTCACCGCTCGGCCGCGAGATCCGCGATGAGTTCGTCAATATATCCCGCATAGAGCAACGCATTCGCGCTTCCGTAGAGAACAGAGTCGTCGGCAAGCAAGAGGTGTTGAACATTGGTCTTACCCACTCACTCGCGCCGTCGCTGTTCAGCCCGTTCGTGACGCACGCGCTCTCGCAAATGCCTATGCTGGAGATTGTCCTCCACCCGGTCAGTCAGGACAACGCTGCCAACCTTGTTCTGGCCGGAACACTGGATGGTGCATTCGTGTCGGACGGACCTCGGGACAATCCGAAACTAGCGATCCTGGACTTGTTCAACGAACGATTGCACGTGGCACTCAGCCAGAAACATCGCTTAGCATCACTCGATTCGATACCTGTTCCTGAGTTGGCCACGGAAAGTTATTTTGATCGATTAAACTGCGAGTTTCGCACGCGCGCATCTGAGCATTTAATGAACGAGGATGTGGTTATGAGGCCCCGGCTGCGGTCTGAGCGGGAAGACTGGGTTCAGCAAGCTGTTGCGGATGGAACTGGCATTTGTTTCCTGCCGGAATTCTCGGCCATTGTCCCCGGCATTACACTGCGTCCAGTCGTGGGGTTGGATTTGTCCAGGCAGATTTCTTTCCTTTCAATTTCCGGGTCCGGGAATCAGATCGCACTGCGCCAAGTTCGTACGATGCTGGAACACTACAACTGGCCGGATCTCGATCCCACATAGAAACTATAATCTGCGCGTATTGGACACACTAGCCGCCGCACCCCATTTCCTTCTCATAACCGAAGGAACTTAGGCGGAGGTAGAAAATGGCCACCTACAAAAGAGATCCAGATGCACTGCTGCGTTTATCAGCCGAGCAATTCCGCGTCACGCAGGCGGACGGTACCGAACGCCCGTTTGAAAACGAGTACTGGGAAAACAAGGAGCCGGGGCTTTATGTTGACGTCGTCTCCGGCGAACCATTGTTCACCTCGATAGACAAGTTCGATAGCGGCACTGGCTGGCCGAGCTTCACTAAGCCTGTTGAGGTTGACAATGTCGTAGATCACACCGATGCAAGCCATGGCGTGCGCCGCACTGAAGTCCGTTCAACGTACGGCGACAGTCACCTTGGCCATGTGTTCCCCGACGGGCCCAGAGAAGCGGGTGGGAAGCGTTACTGCATCAACTCGGCTTCACTGCGGTTCATTCATCGCGACGAACTGGAGAGCGAAGGATACAGCGTCTACCTGCCACTCTTCGAGCTCGCAACACAGGAGTAACGACATGACAGACAAAACCGAACGCGCAGTGCTTGCCGGAGGGTGCTTTTGGGGAATGCAGGATTTGATCCGCAAGCGCGCTGGTGTTGTGAACACGCGCGTCGGCTATACTGGCGGCGACGTGCCCGATGCAACTTACCGCAACCATGGTACCCAAGCAGAAGGTATCGAGATCATTTTTGATCCCGGCCAGATCAGTTATCGGGAGATCCTGGAATTCTTCTTCCAGATCCACGACCCGACGACGGACAAACGACAAGGTAACGATGTTGGGATGAGCTACCGCTCAGCGATTTACTACACGAGCGATGAGCAAGCTCGCACTGCCGCTGATACGATCGCTGATGTCGAAGCGTCGGGCATTTGGCCGGGTAAGATCGTGACAGAACTTGAGCCGGTCGGTGACTTTTGGGAAGCAGAGCCTGAGCATCAGGATTATCTTGAGCGGTATCCAACCGGCTACACCTGCCACTATGTCAGGCCTGACTGGAAGTTGTCGGGTCGAGAGGGCTGCCTGACGCAATATCAGGGCTAACGCTCATCGTTCACAAAGTTTCGGTTGCCCAACGGGAGGGCAACCGATCAAGGAACTGCGGAAAATTGTTATGCAGATGGGTATTGCGAATAAGAAGGCTCCTGAACTGCGTGTCCAACATTGGATTGGTGCGAATGGTTTTGGGCGTCAGCCATTGCGGCTGTCTGATCTTGGAGAAGGGTACAAGGTTCTCTACTGCTTTCAGCACTGGTGTCCCGGATGCCATTCGCGCGGATTTCCGACACTCAAACGATTGGTCGACTCGCTAGAAGATCTAGGCTTCGGCTTCGCGGTGATCCAAACCGTTTTCGAAGGAAGCGATCAGAACACCGCTGACAAGCTGCGTGATGAGCAACTTCGCTACGGATTACAGCTGCCGTTCGGGCACGACGTGCCGCCTGACGGCGAGCGTTATCCGACCGTAATGGAAGACTACCGCACGGCCGGTACGCCGTGGTTCATCGTGATCGATCCGGCGGGTGAAGTGATCTTCAATGATTTTCAGATCGAAGCAGATCGCTTTATTGCGGCACTCGCGGGTGAAGATGTCGAATTTTCCTGATCACTTATCGAGGTAGGATGATCGGCGGCCCCCTCCATAGCCCCACCGGAGCAATGCAATGACTGAGATTGAATACATAAACCATCGGTTCGATCCCGACATCGTGGAATTCCATGACCATGCCAAAGCAATGGCAAAGGCTGTCGGTTACACGGCAGCGATGAAGATCGACCCGCAGCTGGCACAGTTGCTTCGTTTGCGGGTTGCCCAGCTCAACCCCTGTTCCTATTGCCTGATCCTGCATACTAGGGCGGCAACGGACCAAGGCATAACGGCGGCTCGGTTAGCCAATCTGCCATCATGGCGCGAGAGCGAACTTTTCACCAACAGCGAACGTGCTGCGCTTGCCTATTGCGAAGCATTGACCGCATTCGATCAAATAGACTTTTCACAAGCGCACAAAGTGGTCGCTGAGCTGTTCAGTGAGATCGAAATTGCCGAAATCGCGGCGGTCGTGATCAACATGAACGTCTGGACGCGGCTCAAACTCGCGCAAGGGGCGACACCGCGGACCAAGCCGTAGAAGTTATTTAGGAGAACGAATGTCTAATCGTGTCGGATTTGGTGGCGGTTGCCACTGGTGTACGGAGGCCGTGTTCCAGTCTCTGCCGGGCGTAGCAGATGTCACACAAGGTTTCGTTGGTTCCGATCCGCCGCACGATGACTGGGCGGAGGCCGTTATCGTCACGTTTGATCCAAGCATTATCGATCTGACGGTGTTGATCGAGATCCACTTGCGTACACACTCGAGCACGTCTGATCATATGATGCGACGCAAGTATCGCAGTGCGGTGTATACCTTCAGCGATGAGCAGAAAACACAAGTGGAGAATTTGCTGACGACACTCCAGCGGGCGTTCGAGAAGCCGCTCGTGACGCTTGCTTTACGACATAGGGCGTTTCGCCAGTCCGATGAGAGATTCCAGAACTATTATTCCAACAATCCCGATCGCCCGTTTTGTCGAACCTATATCGATCCCAAACTGCGCTTGTTGCGCGAACGCTTTTCGGAACGGGTTCGATTGTAAGAGACGTCGACGCGATTGCGACAGCTCCACCCCCTGCACCAATTACACACAATAATGCTTTCAGTTACCCCGAAGCGCGACATGCTGTCGAGCAAGAGAAGTCCGGTTTGGGTCAATAGTGTGCGTCGCCGTGTGCAATGCCACGTCCGCTACTGGTTGAAGCAGACATTGCCTCAGTCTTACGAGGCTGCCCGCCAAAGTCCGCTTCCTCTGCGAAGCGACAGGCGTACCTCGGCAGCTGCTATACAAAAGCAGTCATTGTCAAAAATACAGCGTGAAGGATTCACAGCCCCCTAGGTCAGGTCGACCATTGAACGAATATCGGACTAAGCGGGGCGACAGTGAAAGACTGCACATGACCTATCGCATCTTTTGGGAAGTAACCCTCAGCGGTTAAGGTGGGTCTAACCAACAGTTCAAATACAACACTATCGAGCCGTTTTTTTTTGGTTTAACTGTTCCTCGTCATGGCCGATGAGACAGACTTATAATCGACGGTGCTTCAGACGTTTCGGTCCAAAGGCGCAGGATTTCGCCCCAGGCCTCGTCAGTAACGGACATGCAGCCTCTTGCAAATTCAAAATGTTTGAAGAGAAAGCCGGTGCAGCGAAGTTGTCTTCGCTAGACTTTTCCGACCATAACTAAAATATACTTGAGAAGCGTTGCGCTGTCAACAATAACTATTGATGTTTTGAAATAAAAATACACTCATGTAAGTATAAATAAAAAGAAAAAAATTTTTCTACTTATAACATACTTCGTCAAGTCGGGGATAACCTTCGTCAGCCCGTCTACCCCTAGCAAGGCGAGCGTAAACAGCAACACGAGGTCTACTCACTCACCTCCCCGATGATGTAGTGACCATAGTCGTCCTCGTGGACTTCCTCCTCGCTGCGCGCTTCACTGCGAACAGAAATCCCAGCTGCATGCACCATATCCGTATCGCCCGAGACCAACGGATGCCACCACGCCAAATCCCGGCCTTCCTCGACCAATCGATACGCGCATGTGTGCGGCAGCCAATTCAGCGTTCGAACCTTTTCAGGCGTAATTGACACGCAATCAGGCATCAACTCGTGGCGTTTGGCATAGTCTGAACACCGGCACGTCCTAACGTCCAACATCGAACAAGAGAGCTTTGTCAGATAGATTGTGCCGTCATCTTCATCTTCGAGTTTAAGCAGACAACACTGTCCACAACCGTCACAGAGCGATTCCCACTCTTGTCTGGTCATCTCGTCCAGTCTCTTGTGCCGCCAGAACTGTTCGGACATGCGTGTCATAAATCGCCACGATTTAGGGTTCAAAGATGAGAAATAACCACAATCAGAATGCCATATAGATTAAGAATCATCCACGGGGTCTGGTCATTGTCATCAGGCTAGGCTAACCGACGTACGATAGACAGCTGCGGGCATGGAGCACAACCTCCTTTGAGTGATTGGTTCTTTAAACAGGGCGGGCGCGATAAGCTCATCAACTGGATCGGGATCGACTCCAAAATCGACTCGACCCTCGCAGACGCTTGGGCGCGCCTAAAAGACTACTGGAACATCGGCTCGTCGTTCTTTGCCCGCTTTCGTTTGTCGGGTTGGAAGCGTCTGCTCAATGAACTGCTTTCCGAGTCCTTGACCGTCGGCGCTGCTGGTCTCGTTTTCCTTTATGGCCTCGCGATACCGGCTCTTCAGGAATTCGATGAAGAACGTTTCCTGACCGGCAAGTATTCTGTCAAGTTTTTGGATCGCGCCGGCAACGAAATTGGCCAACGCGGCATTCTGCACAACGATGCCGTCCCGCTTGACGAAATTCCCGACTCCGTTATCAAGGCCACGCTGGCGACAGAAGACCGCCGCTTCTTTGAACATTTCGGTATCGATTTCCTTGGCACCTTCCGTGCGCTTGTTCAAAACTTGCGCGCCAACGGCGTCGTACAAGGTGGTTCGACCCTCACACAGCAGCTTGCCAAAAACCTATTCCTGTCTTCGGAACGATCCATCCAACGTAAGATCAAAGAAGCATTCCTCGCATCCCTACTCGAGTCCCGCTACACCAAGCGACAAATCCTAAAGCTCTATCTTGACCGCGCCTATATGGGCGGCGGCGCTTTCGGTGTTGAGGCTGCGTCACAGTTTTACTTCGGCAAGTCTGTGCGTAAGGTCAACCTCGCCGAAGCCGCAATGCTCGCCGGGTTGTTCAAAGCGCCAACTAACTTCGCACCACACGTCAACCTTCCCGCATCGCGCGCGCGAACGAACGAGGTTTTATCAAATCTCGTCGAAGCAGGCTTCTACACGCCGGCTCAAGTCCATCAAGCGCGCCTGAAGCCTGCTAAAACGATCGAGCACAATGATCTTGCAAGTCCCGATTGGTTCCTCGACTGGGCCTTTCAAGAGGTTGCACGACTGGGCAAGGGAAAAGACGAATATGTCCTGACGGCCCGCACAACGATCGATCTTGGCTTACAGAAAATTGCCGAGAACGCGGTCGTCTCAATGGTTCGTCGCAGCGGTCGTGCGAAGAGGGCCCGGTCTGCAGCTCTTGTTGCAATGGAAACCGATGGTTCCGTTCGCGCGATTGTCGGCGGTATGGATTACGGACGCAGCCAATTCAACCGTGCAACATCAGCCAAACGCCAGCCAGGCTCTTCGTTTAAACCTTACGTCTACGCCATGGCGCTGGAAAACGGCTACAAACCAGGCTCAACCGTTCGCGACAGCTCTCCTTCGTGTAACCGTTGGCGACCCAGAAACTACAACGGCAGTTATGGCGGCGGCGGGCGTATCTCGCTAACACGAGCACTGGCCAAATCGCTCAATACTGTAGCGGTCGGCTTGTCATTGGGCTTTCGCGAAAAGAAAGATGGCAAGACAACCGACGGTCGCGACAAAGTTCTCAACCTTTTGCAACGGCTCGGCGTGTCGGGGGCAAGAAAAAGTTGCTCAATGGCGCTTGGCGATGGCGGCATGACGCCTCTTGAACACACAAGTGGCTTTGCCACCTTTGCCAATGACGGCAAATTGGCCCGGCCTTACGCGATCCTTGAACTTGTCAACTCT
The DNA here is from genome assembly GCA_021775715.1 of Hyphomicrobiaceae bacterium. Classification (GTDB taxonomy): domain Bacteria; phylum Pseudomonadota; class Alphaproteobacteria; order Rhizobiales; family Hyphomicrobiaceae; genus JAJFHI01. The sequence continues at coordinate 9,880 of JAJFHI010000001.1, forward strand.
CGCGGCCAGCTTATTTACAACCGCCAACGTGATGAGGGCGAGCCTCTGCAGGTTGTTGCCCCCCGTGTTGCCCGCAACCTGAACCGTATGTTGCACTCCGTGGTAGAAGCCGGCACGGGCCGACGCGCCAAACTCGACTTCACACATGTCGTAGGCAAAACCGGTACAAGTTCCAGTTACCGTGACGCTTGGTTCATGGGCTTCACCGGCAAGTACGTAACCGGTGTATGGTTCGGCAACGATGACTTTCGCCCGACACGTGGGGTAACTGGTGGCAGCCTTCCCGCACAGACGTGGCACAATTTTAATAAGCTTGCCCACACCAACATGAACATCAAAACGATCCCGGGCTTACAAGAGCACCCGGTCCAAGCCGAAGCGCGACTGCAGCGCGAAGAATTGTTGCGCCAAAACCCGCAGCCAACACCAGACCTGGAACAAAAGACGGTCAGCCTATTGCCGGATCGCACACGCGGTGTGCTTCGCAAATTGATCGGCACCATGCGAACCGCTGCCGGCATCAAAGCCAAACCGAAGTCTGACCCCGCCACCAAACCAGCGGACACAACAACCACACCAAAGACCGACGATCGCGCCAGCGCGCCCTCAGTGCGCAGTGCCCGCGAACTTGCTCGCAGTGGGCGTGAAACCGCTCCTGCCTCCGCTCCCGTACAGCGCTAAAGGATCAACCAATGCAGCGTGTATGGCAACAAGTCACGACTTACCTGACGGAAGTACTCGGCCTTGTCACCGACTGGGCCATATTTCTTGCGATCGTTGTGATCGGCGGCTATGGCACGAGTTGGTACATGGTGGAAGCTGGAAGCCAGTTGACAACCCAGCGCATCGGTCCATGGGTTGCCTGGAAAGCGCAGGCGCGCACCGATGCCGATCCCTACACGCGCGCGCACTTTGCAAGACTTGGCACCCTTGATCTCAGCACTGAAACAGCCGCAACGTATGTCGCCCGAACCGACGACACCGGTGCGGCCTTCGATGCCTCTTGCACCTATCTCATTTCCGGCGAAGATCTTGACGCCGAATGGTGGAGTTTGACGCTATTCGATGGTGCCGGGCGGCTCATTCCCAATGCGGCAGACAGATATTCTTTCACACGCGACACAATCGCCATGTCACCGAACGGCATACTTAAGGTAAGCATGGCGCGGGACGCCCACGACGGTAACTGGCTGCCTTTTGGAAAAGCCAACGTCTTCACACTCGTCCTGCACCTTCTACAGCCTGATGTCTCATTGCTCGCAGAAGCAACTGACGAAGGCGACGACGATCCAGCCCGTCTGCTCACAATAAACAAAGTGAGTTGCCGATGAGCTGGATACTATCGCGCATAGCGCGGCTCAATTGGCGCGTCGTCA
>JAJFHI010000002.1 GCA_021775715.1 Hyphomicrobiaceae bacterium
GACTCGTTGTCTGACTGGCAGGCCAGTTCGATGCCGATCATCAGACCAACGCCGCGCACGTCCGCGAGGACATCTGGATATCGTGCTTTCAGGTCCGTTAGAAGTTTCGTCAGATAGACGCCAGCATCGTGGGCGCGGGCTTCGATCTTGTCGTCATCCAGCAACCGCAATGCGCCAAGCCCGACGAACGCGCTATGATCGTCTTCAGCAAATGTGGAGCTTTGCGCAAAGCCGAAACCAACGGCGTAGCGTTTGGTGTCGATCAGCAGTGCGCCGAGTTTGGTCAAGCCACCACCGAGGCTTTTGCCGAAGATGTAATAGTCGCCGCGCAAACCGATTTGCGATGCAGCAGAAAACGCACCTGTGCGCCCCATGCCTGTCTGGATCTCATCAACAACAATTGGACAATCAGCATCATCGGCGAGTCGGCGCAATGTGGCAGCGTAGGTCGTGTCGAGCGGGAAGATGCCGCCTTCGCCCTGAACCGGCTCAATGAACAGGCCGGCGATGTGGTTCAATCGTGCGGAGCCATTTGGTGTCGTGACGTCGCGTTGGTAGCGCGCGAAGACCTCTGCTGCAGCGGCTTCGTCATTGCGGGGCAACCAGATGACCTTGAACGGACCGCTTAGGCCCAGAACGACGCGTCCCGGCGCATTCCAAGTCAGGCTATAGGCGCCCAAGGTCTTGCCATGGAAGCTGCCTTCGATTGCCAGAACGACAGGTGGCTCGCTGGGAACGTCCGGTGCACTGCTGTGCGCAGCGGTGCATTGCGATATGAAACCATCACGACGCTGACACCATTCAAACAAGGCATGTTTCAGCGCCGCGTCAACCATTTCTCCGCCAGTACTGCCTAACACGGCAGTGTAATCGCGCCCCGTCAGACCAGAGATACGGCTCGCCAATTGTTTGGCCAACGTGCCGGCGGCAGTACGGTTCGACATCTGGACAAACTGCGGACGGTTTGCGGTTAGCGCATCAACCAGAATGCCGACAAGGGCAGGATGATTATGCCCGAACAGGGTCGAGCCAAATCCGCCCAGCATGTCAATTGCCGAAATAGGTTTGCCAAATCGCTTGCCAGTAAGTTGATCGCCAAGCGCCGTCTCGAATTCAACGTCCAACAGCAATTCGTGCATGGCCATTGTGAAGTCTGGCCGAATAGCTTCGAGATAATCGGTTGGATCTAGGCCCTGTTGGATCTCATTGAGAAGCGACGTTGCAGTTGCAGCAGACGGGGCGGCACCTGATGGTAGGCCTGCAATCTTCGGCTGTGGTACTGGGGCAGGCTCTGATAGATTTACCGGAATGAGTGTCGCTTTGGCGTCCCGCTGACTTTTGTTGTCGCATGCCGCGTTTTTGTCCACGCGTGACTTGGGGGAGGACGCGACCATCTCATGGAGTACATCGATCATGGTCCCGAAGGTCATGTCCTCTGCGAACCGTTCCGGATCTATGGATACACCGGTAACGCGCTCGATCCGCAACAGCAACTGCAACCCAACGATCGAGTCGACGATGACGTCCGCGAAAACCGTATCCTCGCCAATGTCTTCCAATGACACAGGCGTTGCTGCGACGACCTCGTGACGGATCAACTCAAACAACGTCTGTCGATCTAGGACGGGCGCTGGTGCTGGGTGCTGTGGTGCAGTTTCAGCAGCGTTCGCGCGTTTTGTTTCTGCAGCGGCCTTGCTAGGGGAGGATATCGGTGCCGGTGATTTTTTGCCACCATCAGTGAACCAAAACCGTTCGCGTGCAAAAGGGTAAGTCGGCAGTGCGAGGCGCGAACGATTGAAGGGGGCGTCGTAGGCATGCCAATCAATCTTGGTTCCGGCGGCATAGAGGGCCGCCAAGATATGCGCGAAACTCCCGGCGTCGCCCGCGTCCTGTGATAGGCACCGCAAAATGGTCACGTCGCGCCCGTCGTGTGACAGACACTCGTCAGTCGGCATCAATGTCTGCGGGCCGACTTCGACAACTATATCTGCACCGTCTTGGATGGCGGCGCTGAGCGAGGCGTCTTGGTTCGCCGACAAGTGATCTGAAAGCTCCTCTCCGGTGCCTTCGAAAGCGGCCTTCACACCATCAGCAAGGGACAACGCATTGTCATAAACCGCGGCGGCATGCACGCCGACACCATTCGAGATTACACTGGTTGGCTTGACGCCAAGTTCATCTAGAAGGCTTGCCAGGGAATACAGCGTTGCAAACAACGCCACCCGCGCAATTTCCGGATCCCTGATGGATGCGCCATCGTCTAATTTCCGGTCATAGAGGTGATCGCATAGCGACCGCCCCGACAACTCGCGCAGCGCCGCATCGGCTGCATCAATTTTCGCGGCAAAGCGCGGTTCGTTTTCGTAAAGCGCGCGCGCCATTCCTACTTGGGCGATGCCTTGGCCCGACAACAGGAACGCAATCTTGGCGCCACCATTTCTGACCCGCGCCCGAATAATGTTTGCAGCCGAACGGTCGTTCGCGATTGCATCAAGGGCTGTAGTCAGGTCGTCTCGTGAGGTTACGACCGTAGCTGCGCGTTCCTCGAAATCAGCGCGACCGATGTTGGCTGAATAGCAGATGTCACCAATATCAAGGTGCGGTTGGTCGGCAATTGCTTCCATCAAGCGGCCGGCCATTTGTGCAAGCTGCTCGGGTTTCTTCGCCGCCAGCTTAAGCACGTGGGCCGGACGATCAGCCCGCTGTGCGCTGCGATATGGTTTTGATTGCGCGCGCGCGGGCGGTCCTTCAATGACAATGTGAGAATTGGCGCCACCGAATCCAAGGCAACTGACACCCGCCCAACGCCGCGACGTGGACTCAGGCCATACAACGGACTGCGTCGGTACGACAACACGTGCACCATCCGCTGTCGCTGCTGGCATAGGATTTTCGAGGTTGACCTGTCCTGGAATTTCTCCAGCTTCTAGGCACATCGTGGCTTTTAACAGTCCTGCCAATCCGCTGGCTGCTTCGAGATGACCGAGGTTGGATTTAACTGAACCGACGTAACAAGGATTGTCGCGCTCGCCGACAAAGATTTCATTCAGGGCGCCGAGTTCGGTCTCGTCGCCACGATAAGTGCCTGTGCCGTGGGCTTCGACGAAACCGATGTCGTTTTGATCTATACCTGCGGCCGTGTGGGCGGCACGTATCAGTTCGGTTTGGCGGTCATGACTTGGTGTTACGATGCCAGGCGTTCGGCCATCGTGGTTCACGGATGAGCCGGAGATGACGCCCATGATGCGATTGCCGCGTGAAACTGCGTCTTCTTCACGGCGAATAATAACTGCGACCGCACCTTCTGCGCGCACGTAGCCATCGGTTTTCTCGTCGAAACATTTGACCAGGCCGTCTTTGGCGACCATGCGCGCGCGCTTGAAGCCTTTGGTGATGTAGGGCGTCATGATCAGGTTGGCACCGCAGACGATAGCAGCATCGCATTCGCCGTGCTGAAGACTGCGCAATGCCATATGCATCGCCGTGCTTGACGATGAGCACGCGGTGTCTATCGCGATGCTTGGTCCACGCAGATCCAACATGTAGGAAATGCGGTTGGCGGCAATGCAATGGGCTACGCCGGCTGCGCTGAATGGTGTGATGTGTTCGCCGAAGGGATCGAATGCACCTTGGAACAATGCGTAGTCGAAGGTGCTAAGCCCGACGAAAACGCCGGTCCGAGTGCCCGCGAGTTGTTCGGGTGCTTCGCAGGCATTTTCCAACGCTTCCCATGCAACTTCAAGAATGAGGCGCTGCTGCGGGTCCGTCGCGCTCGCCTCAATGCGGCTCATGCCGAAGACGGTTGGGTCGAACATGTCCGGACCGTCGATATAACCACCCCATTGATGGCCGATTTCTTCGATCGATTTGATGTATTCGGGGGTCAACTCAAGGGCTTCGTAGCGACCCTCCGGTGATAGTCTGAGGCCATGCCGTTGCGACGCCATGAGGGTCCAGAAGGCATTGAGGTTGTTGGCCCCGGGCAGCCGGCAACTCGCACCAGTAATGGCCGCTCTGACAGAGACGGCGCTGGTGGCGAAACGGCTCGCCTGATTTTCAACAATGGACAGCACCAATAGATCCCTTCTGTAATGGCCGTCGCACGGCCACCAATATGCTAATTAACCAGCATAGCATCGCATTTTTCTGGCATCTCAATTGACAATATCTGGTTTGACAAAACATTGCCTGACACGACAGAAGAATGTTCCCTGTGAGGCTTTATTGCCACCCGCTTTGGCGACGGTCGGTGCCCTGGTTAATCTCTCATTAATAAGCAGGTGCAAGAAGAGCGCCACGGCCTAAAGTCCGAGATTAATGAATCTCGGTATCCATTTAGTTACGAACGATTTTTGAATATCCACGCCCGGTTTGCAGCAGATTGCCGGCGAACCATTACGTCAAACGTCAAACGTCAGGCCTAACGACCGGCTGGAACCGTGCACCACCTGTATTCGCGCATCTCTACGGCACAAGTGTTGCTGTCTCGGTCAATCCGACGTGCTTCGTCCTGGGGCAAGCCATGAAAAACTGAAACCGATCCGGACTTTTTTGCTGGGGCCATTTACCTTGCTCGACGGCAAAATGTATGACCAGCATCCGACGATCGCCCTAGGCAGAAGACTTTTTTGCAACGGATTGAATGTGCAAGGCGCTATGACAGACAAGTCTCAATTTACCATCAAAGATTTTCACGGCGACGCTCAAGAAGCGGTTGATTTTGTCAATGCGTGTTGGTCGGCACAGTTCCCTAACAACTTTACCTGCCCGCAATGGGACCGAGACTACTTTGAGTGGCAAATGTTCGCTCAACCTAACAACATTTTGCTCGGCGCTTACGCAGACGATGAGTTGGTTGGCTTTGTGTTTGGCGAGCCGATTGCGCTCAAATGGAGGGAGCAGTCGATCCAGGCGATGTTTTCAACGGCACTTGCTGGAGACCCGAAACGAAAAGGTGCCGGAATTGCCAAAGCGTTGGCGGCGGAGCTGGCAGTACGCATGCGAGCCGCGAACCTGGCTTTCGTTTTCGGCTTCGCGATTCCTGGCTCCGGTAGCTTAGGTCCAAAATTCTGGCAGCGATCGCAGGGCGCGCCGCGTTCGGTCGGCATCAGACCGTGGATACGCCCGATTCAAAGCGCAGCGCTTGCCGAGGCTGCGGGCCCCGTCTCAGAGCGGATTGGCGCCCGCATCAGCGCGATGTTGGGTCTTCATGGCATTACGCCGAAGAAGGCGCCTCACGTCCGTGCCTATGATCATCAAGATCTGGATGCATGTCTTGCGCTTGTCGAGGCTGCTGAGGCGGACGCGGATCTACGCTACAACTGGACACGAGAGCGGCTTGCCCATCAACTTGCGTTCAACAGCATACCGGCCACCTGGGTTTACGATGATGGCGAGGT
>JAJFHI010000011.1 GCA_021775715.1 Hyphomicrobiaceae bacterium
GTCCCGAGCCCGGCAACGCCGAGCGAAAGTGGTGCAGTCATGATGTGCTGGCGCCCTACAAGCTGGCTTTTTGATTGATCGGGACGACGTTATCTATCGTTCCCGGAGGTTCGGAGAGAAATTTCTTGATGTTTCGCGCGGCCTGGCGAATGCGGTGTTCGTTTTCCACTAGTGCCATACGGACAAAGCCTTCGCCGTACTCACCAAACCCAAGGCCCGGCGACACGGCAACATCCGCTTTTTCGATCAATAATTTGGAGAAGGCTACTGAACCCATCTCACGATAAGCTGGCGGCAAGGGGGCCCAGCAGAACATCGTTGCCGGTGGAGGCGGCACTTCCCAACCGGCGCGCGCGAAACTGTCGACAAGGATGTCGCGGCGGCGATGATACGTGTTGCGGATGTCGGTGACGCAGTCCTGTGGACCGTTCAAGGCAGCAGCGGCTGCAACTTGCACCGGCGTAAACGCGCCATAGTCGAGATAGGACTTTACGCGGGCCAGGGCATCAATAAGCCGTTCGTTGCCAACGGCAAAGCCCATGCGCCAACCTGGCATATTGTAGGTCTTCGAAAGCGACGTGAATTCCACGGCGACATCCATGGCACCAGGAATTTGCAGAATGCTTGGTGGCGGGTTGCCGTCGAAATAGATCTCTGCATAAGCGACATCCGACAGGATGATGAGATCCAACCGTTTGGCTAGGTCGACGGCCTGTTTATAAAAATCAAGACCGGCCGTCATCGCTGTCGGGTTTGATGGGAACGACAACACTAGAGCCGTGGGCTTAGGTACAGAATGGCGACAGGCGCGCTCGACGCTGTTGAAGAATTCGCCGCTGGTCCCGGCCGGGACATGGCGGATTGCGGCGCCTGAAATAATGAAGCCAAACTCGTGGATCGGATACGTCGGGTTCGGCACAAGAATTACATCGCCCGGCGCGGTGATGGCTTGCGCCATATTGGCGAAGCCCTCTTTAGATCCAAGCGTCGCGACAATCTGAGTATCTGGATTAAGCTTCACACCGAACCGGCGCGCGTAGTAGGCCGCCTGTGCCCGGCGCAGACCAGGGATACCTTTTGAAGCCGAATATCGATTGGTACGCGGCTTGGAGACTGTTTCAACAAGCTTATCGATAATGTGCTGGGGCGTCGGCAGGTCTGGGTTGCCCATCCCAAGATCGATAATGTCGGCACCTTTCGCGCGTGCCGAAGCTTTCAGCCGATTGACCTCGGCAAAAACATAAGGGGGTAGGCGTTTGATCCGGTGAAAGTCTTCAGTCACAGGTCTGTCTTTCTCGTTCCAGAAGCTTGTTGTAAGACATCAAGTGCAGCGTCTTGTGACGCAGCCTTCTAACGTTTTCATGTTTCATTCATGGGCTCTAGTTGCTAGCCCAATCGATGCAGTATTCTGTTGTGTGCGACCCAAATTCGTTCCCAGGTCGGGCGAACGTGGAAAATTTTCTTGTCCATATCATAACCGTGCCGCGGCGTAAGCCCATAGAGCCTCTGAATACCCGACATAAGGCGGTGCCAGGCGGAAGTGCGAAAAATCTTTAACTCTTTGACAAACAAACAAGAAATGGACTTGATGAGGTTGAGCCCAGCGGTGTTTTAGATATCTCGCTGGCTGCGGATTTGTTCCACCGCGTCCTGCTCGTGAGAAACCCGGCGCTTCGTCATCTCTTCAACAGCGGCTTCCTGTTCTTCCGGCGTCATGCCCGCCGCACTCTTTTGTGCCAGATCCGGCAGCGCAGTTGGCACCGAGGCGCAACCGCTCAAGGCCGCCGACATTGCGAGCCAGCCTGCCACCCCCAGAAACATACTTATCCGTCGGACAATCATTCCTAACGTCCAATCTCAAAATCCGTCTTTATCTAACTAGATGTCGATCGCCGGTTCCACCTATAATGCGCGAGTCTTGGTCTTAAGAATACTGTGCGTGACATTATGAGGTGCTGCGCATCACCACATACGGTAAGATGTGCCGGACAACTTGATGACTGGTCCCGTAACCGGTCCCGTATAAGGCACCGACAAAAAGCAAATCATGCAAAAACCAAGCGACAAATCACCGAAAACTCCAGGACCTGACGTTGCCCCTACAAGGGCAGGCAATTCGACGCCGGGCGCCGGTGGCGCAAAACCGGGCAATGCTGGGGCGAAGAATGACGCGAGCGCAGGTGGAGACCTCCTGAACTACGTCGTCCAGGACCCGGAAGCTTTCGCGAAGAACATGCTGCAATTTGCGGAGCAGTCGGGCGAGGCCATCAAGCGTTTTCTCGATCGCCCGGATACCGGCGTCAGTCCGTTTTCGGCTGGGAGCGAAATGACCGAAGCTAGCCGCACCATGCAGGACCTGGCCCAGCTTTGGATGAACAATCCGACGAAACTGGCAGAAAGCCAGTTGAAATTGATGCAGGGCTACGGCGAGGTCTGGACCAATTCCGTCCGCCGCCTTGCTGGTGAGTCCGTCAAGCCGGTTGCCGAACCGCCGCTGAGCGACAACCGTTTTAAAGATGAAGAATGGTCGTCCAATCCGTACTTCGATTATTGGAAGCAAGTCTATCTTCTGACCAGCAATTGGGCGGACGACATGCTGAAAGAGACCGAAGGTCTCGACAAGCAGGAACGCACCAAGGCCGAATTTTATATGCGCCTCGTGATGAGCGCTATATCGCCAACAAATTTTCCCGGCACCAACCCGGAAGTGATGCGCGAGACGATTGCACGCAATGGCGAGAACCTCGTTGAAGGTATGAAGCTGTTTCAGGCCGATATGGAAAAGTCGCAGGACCTGTTGAAGATAAGCCAGACGGACACAGACGCCTTCGAAGTTGGCCGCAACCTTGCGGTCACGCCGGGCAAAATTGTCTATCAAAACGATCTGTTGCAGCTCATTCAATACACACCAACGACAGAGCAGGTGCATGAAGTGCCGTTGCTGGTCGTGCCGCCGTGGATCAACAAATTCTACATCCTGGACCTGACTCCGCCGAAGAGCTTCATTGCGCACGCCGTAGCGCAGGGCTTCACAGTTTTTGTGGTGTCGTGGGTCAACCCGGATGAAACGCTCTCCGAGAAGTCATTTGAAGACTACATGATCGAGGGCGTATTAGCGGCGACAGATGCCGTGCGTCGTGAAACCGGTGTCGCAAAGATTAACATCCTTGGCTACTGCGTTGGCGGCACGCTGGTGTCGTCTACGTTGGCTTATCTCGCAGCGCGCGGAGAAGACCTTTATGTTTCCGCAACGTTGCTGACGACACAGGTCGATTTCAAAGAGGCTGGCGACCTGTTGATGTTCGTCACCGATGAACAGCTAAAGAGCATCGACGACCTGATGGAGGATCGTGGCTATCTTGACGGCTCACGCATGGCAACCGTGTTCAATATGATGCGCCCGCGCGACCTCATTTGGCCCTACATCGTCAATAACTACATGCTCGGCCGAAAGCCGTTTCCTTTCGATTTGCTCTATTGGAACCAGGATTCCACGCGCATGCCGAAAGCCAATCACCACTTCTACCTGCGTGAGTTCTATAACGAGAATAAGCTTTCGAAGGGTGAGTTGTCATTGGGAGGTACGCCGTTGAAACTGGGTGACGTGAAGCTACCGGTGTTCCATCTCGCCGCCCGCGAAGACCACATCGCACCTGCACGTTCGGTCTACCTCGGTGCCAAGATGTTTGGCGGAGATGTGAAGTTTGTGCTGGCAGGTTCCGGCCACATCGCAGGCGTCGTCAACCCGCCCGCCAAGATGAAATACCAGCATTGGACCGGGGATCTCAGCACTGCTGATAAGCTTGATGGTTGGCTTGAGAAGGCCGAAGAGCATCCGGGATCGTGGTGGCCATTGTGGAGCGAATGGCTTGGCGAACGTTCCGGCGACATGATCGAACCAAGGAAACCGGGCGAGAATTTGGGCGCGATTGAGGATGCACCAGGCAGTTATGTGACGCGGACGTTTTAGGGTCAGCGAGTTGGTCTGACTAAGAGTTCAGATCGCATTTTCTGTCGCTGCGTTGTTTCATAATTCAACACCATATCCAATGTCGTCATCCTAGGGCTTAAAGCCCTAGGATCTATCGTGCAGCGTTTTGAAGCTGTTGGAATGTATAAGGGTCCAACACGCGAAAGCTATAACTCAAACAACCGAGTTTCGCGGGCTTGGAGAAATGGGTGCTCGGGTCAGGCCCGAGCAGGACAATCGCGGTTTGCTTGACCTGCCTGGCAAGAACCCACCAGCCCATTATCCAACAGTCGCCAGTGCTTGTTCCAAGTCCGCGATGATGTCGGCTTTGTCTTCAATACCGACGGAGAGGCGGACGACGTCGGGGCCGGCACCGGCGGCGACACGTTGTTCATCGGTTAGCTGCTTGTGCGTGGTGGACGCGGGATGGATGATGAGGCTGCGGGTGTCACCGATATTGGCGAGGTGGCTGAACAACTGGACGTTCGACACCACAGCGATGCCTGCGTCGTAGCCACCTTTGAGCCCGAACGTAAAGACGGCGCCGGCACCTTTTGGTACAATTTTTTTCGCGATGGCGTGGTTGGCGTGGCCTGGTAGGCTTGAGTAATTGACCCATGCGACGGCTGGATGTTTTTCCAACCATTGCGCGACGGCAAGCGTGTTTTCACAATGGCGCTGCATGCGAAGTGGCAGCGTTTCAATGCCTGTCAGCAGCATGAACGCATTGAATGGCGAGATAGCAGGGCCAATGTCGCGCAGGCCCATCACGCGGGCGGCGATCGCAAAGGCGAAGTTGCCGAAGGTTTCAGCTAACGTTATGCCGTTGTAGGAGGCGTTCGGTTCGACAAGTGTTTTGTAGCGGTGCTTGGCGCCGAGCCAGTCGAACGTCCCGCAATCAACCAGCGCGCCGCCGATGGAATTGCCGTGACCGCCGAGGAACTTGGTCAGTGAGTGCACGATGATGTCGGCACCGTGTTCTTTCGGGCGGCAGAGGTAAGGTGTCGCCATCGTGTTGTCGACGATCAGAGGCACACCGGCCTCTTTGGCAATTGCTGCAATCGCCGGAATGTCGATTACGAGACCGCCGGGGTTGGCGATGCTCTCAATGAAGATTGCGCGGGTTTTCGGTGTCACGGCGGCAGCGATAGTTGCGGGATCTGTTGCGTCCGCCCACTTCACCTGCCAGTCGAATTTTTTGAACGAATGATTGAACTGATTGATTGAACCGCCGTAGAGCTGACGTCCGGCGATAAATTCATCGCCTGGCTCCAGCAACGTGTGGAAGACGAGAAATTGAGCGGCGTGACCGGAGGCAACAGCGAGCGCGGCTGTGCCACCTTCCAGCGCGGCGACCCGAGACTCAAGCACGGCCTGCGTCGGGTTGGTAATGCGGGTGTAGATGTTGCCGAAGGCCTCAAGGCCGAAGAGCGACGCAGCATGGTCGACATCGTTAAAGACATAAGATGCAGTCTGGTAGATCGGCGTGGCGCGGGATCCCGTCGTTGGGTCCGGAGCGGCACCGGCGTGCACGGCTAGGGTGTCGAATTTCGGCTCGTTCGAATTTGTAGAGTCAGACATAAGCGCCTCCCATTTCCTATTGTTGGGCGGCACAGTAATCGAGGAATTCACTGAGGGCTATCGGTTGTTAGCCCAGCGCACCGCGATCGCCAGCCCAAACACAAAAACGCCCAAGGCTAAACAGTACTTGGGGCGAGGAGGCGAGATGGCAAAAATTGGTAAACTGGCGATCCCTAGGAGAATTGAACTCCTGTTTCCAGAATGAAAATCTGGCGTCCTAACCACTAGACGAAGGGACCGCGTGGAGGAGGGTATAACCACCGTTTGAGGCGCTTGCAAGCTGTGTCGCCCA
>JAJFHI010000101.1 GCA_021775715.1 Hyphomicrobiaceae bacterium
TCTGGAAGTATTCCATCGATTGGCGCAGGACGTACCGGTGCGCCTGCCAGCGTGTGCGCATCGCGAAGTTCGGCAACAATCCTTGGTGGACCACAGACTCGTAAAAGAATTTCAAAATCGGCAACACGACCAGCACGATGCCCGACATCAGTGCGATGAAAAGACCATGGTCCTGCCAGAATGTTTCGCGGTTTGTGGAGGAAAGCCAATCTACCAGGCTGCCGAGAAACGCGAACAGCGACACTTCCAATAGCGCGACAACTGCTGCCAGCACCGATGATGCAAGCAGCAGCCGCCAGAACGGTTTGGCGTAATGGACAATAAACGGCCAGAAGTCCGACGGTGGCATCGTCGGTTTTTCTTCCGGGAATGGATCCTGGCGTGTCTCGAGCCAACGGAAAAACCGGGCAAGCATGAATTGACCTCGAACAAAGATTTGAGCGCGACCCTACCTTACTAGTCGCGTATGGTGTGAAATGTTCCCTGCGGAATTGCGGCTCCTGTGGCAATTCGTATCCGCGACCAAAACGGGTCAACGGGTGACAGTCACTGACAAAAGCAGCCCACTCATTTAGGAATAGGCGGAGAAAAGTACAAGACGATGGCCATAATCACATGACACAAACGACCGAAGCGACCTCTCCACCCGAACTCCCTACAGAAATTGAGGACTGGAAAGGTCTAGCGCGCGCGTGGTTTGAAAATTTGCGCGATCAGATTTGTCTGAGTTATGAGAAGATTGAGGACGATCTTCCTCGCGACTTCGCGTTCGGCACCGAGCCTGCGGGCCGCTTTATTCGCACACCCTGGGACCGCACGGATCACACGGGCACTAAGGGCGGCGGGGGTGTTATGAGCCTGATGCATGGTCGGGTGTTTGAAAAAGTCGGTGTTCACACATCGACGGTGCATGGCGAGTTCGCGCCAGAGTTTCGCGACAAAATTCCAGGTGCATCTGAGGATCCGCGATTTTGGGCGTCGGGAATTTCTCTCATTGCACATATGCAAAACCCGAACGTGCCAGCCGTGCACATGAACACACGAATGGTTGTAACACGTAAATGGTGGCTTGGCGGTGGTGCGGACCTGACGCCGGTATTGGATGCGCGACGCACGCAGACAGACCCAGATTCAATTGCATTCCACAATACCTTCAATACAGCATGTGATGAGCACGCGGTTGCCGATTATCAGCGCTACAAGGATTGGTGTGATGAGTATTTCTATCTGCCGCACCGTGATGAGATGCGCGGCATCGGTGGGATCTTTTATGATTATCTAACACCCGATCCGGAGGAGGGTGGCTTTGATGCAGCACTCGCCTTCACCAAAGATGTCGGGCTTGGATTTCTCGACATCTATCCAAAACTTGTCCGGGCAAATTTCACTAAGCCGTGGAGTGATGCGCAGCGCGAAGAGCAACTGATACGTCGCGGCCGCTACGTTGAGTTCAATCTGCTTTATGATCGTGGCACGATTTTCGGATTGAAGACCGGCGGCAATGTGAATTCAATTCTGTCGTCGATGCCGCCGGTTGTGAAGTGGCCCTAATTTGCCTCACGGCTAATCCTCGCTGTCGCTCGGGCCTCCGGCGGGGCGCTGCAACGCAGCGGGTCGCGGTGCTCCCCGGCCGATGGCATAAACGTTTTCCTTGCTCGGTTTGTCCGGAACACACAGGCGAGCAGGCCTGCGACCTGCCGAGTTGATACGGCGAGATGTTGCCGTATAGCGAGACCGCTGTTTTCCCTTGCTGGATCTCTGCACATTGCATCCGGGTTTGATCGTGCGAGCGACAAGCGAGCGTCTGGATCGTTCCCGGTCCCTCGCGGAGCCCGAGCGATACCGAGGAATAGAGTGAGCGCGAGGCATCAGATGTCATCCTAGGGCTTGTCCCTAGGACCCATTTTGCAGCGAAATTCGGCCTCTCTGTTTGAAACTTTTAGTGCCCGCATTCAAGCGCTGATGTCAGCAGGTCTGGACGCATGGGTCCTCGGCCTAAAGCCGAGGGTGACAATTGAGATTGATGTGCGGGCCGTGTCCCCTTGCTGGATCTCTGCACATTGCACCCGGGTTTGATCGTACGAGCGACAAGCGAGTGCGTGAATCAATCTCGGCCCCTGCGGAGCCCGAGCGACAGCGAGGAACAGCGTGAGCACAAAAAAACGTCTATCGCGAAGCGCTACGCTCTTTGCTGACTTCATCAAACACGGTGAAGAAGAGCTTCGATCCCTTGTTGCGCACATTGTAGTCCATGCGCTCTCCAAGAGCTGCCAGGAGCTCCTGGCCGGTGCGACCGCGAACAATCGAATTCCGGCTATAGCCGAGACGCGAGAAGAAATTCACAGTTGGCATCTTGCGGCCGATTGGTGTCATCATCTCAAGGCCCGTGCGTGGGCCGGCCAGGTTCATTAGTTCAAGCTCTGTGCTTGTGAGGTTCTTGCGCCCCGCACGCTTGCCAACTTTGCGAATGCCGTACAATTTTATGACTTGCAGCCACGGCCCGACATCGCCATCAAGGTTGAGCGCATGAATGCCACGTCCGCGTGAAGTTTTTGCGAAAGCCACGTGACGCGACCACTTGTCGGGGAGGTTTCGGACGGTGCGATACATTCTCCGCACAGCCGTGATCTTTTTTTGCAGTTTCGCGCGGCGTGCAGAGTTGGCATTGGCAGCTTTGCGCTCCAGGCGCTTTATGAATTTGCTGCCGTGCTTGCGCAACTCATTGACTGAGTTGGCGTGTAGCAGCTGGGCATAACCCAACGCGGACGAGATCGGGCGCCCTTTTTTGGTGATCGGATTGATGCCGGCTTGCATGTCGGCTGTGCCGTTGCCACCCGTTTCGAGCGCATAAACTCGCACAACCTGTGTCTTCGACAGACCGAGCCGAAGAGCTTCAGCCGCATAGCGGCGTTTAAATTCACGCTCTGGAACACGTTCAGGCACGAAGCCATAGTGCTTCGATGCAGACGCCAGAAAATCCGAAACCCCTGGCAATTGCCGACGCTTCTTCTTGCTCTTCTTTTTACCGCGGGCCAAATGTGCCGACCATTTCTTCTGTAACGATTTGGTCAATTTCGGGCCGGAGTATTTTGGTGGGAAGGTCCGGACGTAGTCGCGCTTCGTGATCTGGGATCTCTTTTTGCGCCGCCGCGCTTTGCGCTTGGCTTTGACCTTGCCCCAGTAGGCGTCGACCTCGGCATCAAAGAACGTCCAGGCCGTCAAATACGATTGGAATAGTTTATTCTCTGATGACGACAATTGAGCCATGAAAGAATCAACACCGCGCGCCTCGGCAGCACGGGGTAGGGTGACAAGCGCCACCACCAAAATCGCAATTGCCGCGCCATGAGACAATAGCGTTCGCCATGTGAACCTATGCCACTGGTGCAGGCGAAAGTCGCTTACATGCATTATGCGCCAACCCCTCTTGAGTCGTGAACTGAGAGCATCAATATCGGAACTCAGTCATCATCCCGGACCGTTAAACCAGACTCGGCGGCGAAGTTGGCCAAATGATGTGCTAAAATTGCGGCAAACGCGGACTTTGCCACGGTTAAGCTCCCAAAACTCAGGGATACGCAGGCTACGTTGATGGTTTTCAAAGCCAATATGGATACAACAGATGGAGCATACAAGTTTGCCGAGTGAGTTGAATTTGGACGCTGTGAGTTTTAGGGCGCTGGCTGCTGACAGGTTAGCCGTCGCACCGCTTGCTCGTCCCTACAACTGTGATCGACCCACCGCCGTTGTGACAGGCCCAAGTGACTTTGATCTCAACCCGTCGCTGCGGACGACCATGCTGGCAGCCGACGAAATTAAGCCGTTGCGTCCGGCCGCTGTCCTCGTGCCGATCATCGTGCGTGAGGTTTTGACGGTACTTCTGACCCGGAGGACGGAAAGTCTCCCATCACACGCCGGACAAATCTCATTTCCTGGTGGCAAGGTTGACGCGGACGATGCCGATGTCGTCGCAACCGCAGTACGGGAAGCACATGAGGAAGTCGGCCTGCCAGGATCGGCCATTGAGCCGGTTGGGTTTCTCGATCCCTATGAGACAGCGACGGGTTTTCAGATCCAGCCGGTTGTGGGTCTTGTTGGTGCGGATTTCGAGCCGGTAGCAAATCCGGGCGAGGTTGCCGAAGTTTTCGAAGTTCCATTGGCTTTTTTGATGGATCCTGCGAATCATCAAAAACATGCGAAGCTCTATCGTGATCAGAAGCGATACTTTTATGCCATGCCGTTTGGGCCGCACTATATCTGGGGCGCGACAGCGGGTATTATCAAGAATATGCAGCAAAGGCTTTTTGCAACATGATCCGTATCGTTATTGAAAATTTGCTGCTGCTACTTCTGCCCACGATCATCTATTTCTCGTACGTGTTCTTGACGCGCGGCAAGACGACAACAGGCCGCCAGGCATTGACCGATGCTCCACTTTTGTGGCTGTTCGTTGCCGGTGTCATGTGTTCCATGGTGGCCATCGTGTTCTTCATTTCGAAATCCGGTGGGGCTCCGGGCGACCGCTATGTCCCATCCGTCTACAAGGATGGCGAGGTGATTCCGGGCTATATTGAGAAACAAAAACCGAAAGAGTAGGCCGCCCTCCGGTCGAGAGTGGCGATCGAAAACAGGCCGCGGCGCCAGGGGCGACGATCCAAATGACGACTTCGTTATCATCCTCGACAGCGGACACGAAATGCATCTCTGCCTCTTGGCTGACGGCGCCGGCAACGCAGGCGGTGTTCGAGGCTCTTAAAGCTCAGGGGCACTTGGCGCGTGCAGTTGGCGGCGCACCGCGCAACACGCTGGCAGGTCTGCCAGTTGCTGATATCGACATTGCAACGACCGCGACGCCGCAAGAAACAATTGTGGCGGCTGATCTTTCCGGCCTCAAGAGTGTGCCGACGGGATTGGCGCACGGCACGATAACAATTATTGTTGATGGCAAGCCGTTCGAGGTCACAACATTGCGCGAAGATGTGTCGACAGACGGGCGTCACGCCACAGTTGCTTTCACCGACGACTGGGTGCGCGATGCAAAGCGGCGTGATTTCACAATCAACGCGCTCTACGTAGATCCGGATGGCACGGTTTTCGATCCCGTTGGAGGTCTCTTGGATCTCAGCTGCGGTCAGGTGCGTTTCATTGGTGACGCTGGAGAACGCATTGGCGAAGACTATCTGCGAATCCTGCGCTTTTTCCGATTCACGAGCACGTTCGCCGCGGGAGCTCCGGATGATGTTGCCTTGGAGGCCTGTAAAGCGGCACGCGGCGGTCTTGATAAATTGTCTGGCGAACGTGTTAGGAGCGAACTGCTGCGTTTGCTGGTGACGCGGCGGGCGGCTGAGATGGTCGAATTAATGTCTGACGCGGGTTTGTTTGAGGTGTTGCTCGGACTGCCGGTTCGCACGGATCACGTACGCCATCTCGTAAGAGTTGAGGACGACCAATCGCTGTCACCTGATGCGGTCCGGCGACTTGCTGCGTTGGCGGTGCGCGGAGGTGATGATGTCAACACGCTTGTAGAGCGGCTTCGATTGACAAATGTCGAGCAAAGACGTTTGGACGCCATTGGCCGGGGTCAGGCGCTGCCTTCACGGTCAGCCAGAGAAGCTGAGATGAAGGCGCGGCTTTATCAAATCGGCATCGAGGCCTACCAGGATACAGAGCTACTCGGCTGGGCCCGATCGGGTGATGATTCAAATATCGACTGGCGGTTTCAACGGTTGGAGTTGCCAGAGCAGTGGGATATTCCGCAGTTGCCGGTTTCTGGCGGTGACGTGGTGGCACTTGGTGTTCCGGCGGGGCCGAGGGTCGGCGAAATTTTGTCCCGTTTTGAAACGTGGTGGATTGGTGCCGACTTCCCCGATGACGAAAGCATCATTAACGATCAGCTCAAGTCGTTCGCGAAAGATTACTAAGAACTTAATCAGGTCTTTAAAACTTTCACGATTGCCGTTAGTCTTTGCGAATGCTGCGGAGTGTTTCCGTCGGCCAATTTTCGTTTGCGTCGAGTTTGTTGTGATTGATCCAGAGTACGAAAAACAAGTTGAGGTCGCCCTCGCGGAAATCGAGGCCGAGCGGCTAAGATCACAGCGCTTCATCCAGGGGTCTTATGCGACGTTCGCGTTGTTGGCGCTTGGCGCGGCAATACTGTTTCGATTCTTTTATGGAACGATTGGCGTGAGTGCTGTAGAGGGCGGAAGTGTGGGGCGTAGTTTCCTAGTACTGGCGACGGCCAATCTGGTTGTACTCGGAATTTGGGAAGCCTTTTGGCGGCGTTAATTGCGCCCGGCTCGATTTATTGTCAGACCAGGATACAGAGACTGAAACAAAAAAGCCGTCCAGCAACTCGCGGACGGCTTTTTGTTGAATTGTGCGTGATGTATTCTGCGCCGGTGAAATCACTGGCGGAACAGCAATAAGCCAAACTAAATGGCGAACTGTTCCATCTTGGCGCCTTTCTTTAAGCGCGCGACCAACCAATTTGGCTTGCGGCCACGTCCTGTCCAGGTTTCGCTTGGTTCGTCCGGATTTTGAAACTTGGCTACCGACAGCGATTTTGCTTTGCCTTTGCCGCGACGCGGTCCACCGACAAGCTCGTCGAGATTGAATCCCGACTCCGATGCGATGTCCTTCATTTTCTTCAAAATCTCAGATCGCTCGCGTTGTTGTGCATCGTGAATAGCTTTCTGCACGCGTTTTTCCAACTCGAGAAGCTGTTTCAAATTCAAGTTATCAATCTTTGGCCCGACGGCACGTTTCGGTGCTGCCTTGGCTTTTGCTTTTACCCTGCGTTTTGTAGTCGTTTTCATTCTTCTAACGCCCTTTAAAGAAACTCAACATCAATTCACACACTTTCCCGAGGTGCTGCAATAAGAAAGTTTTTTTATATGTGTTTTGGTTATTTTCGAGAAAATCGGAACGATGTGATAAACATATGTGGCGGCAGAGATAATGCGACAAATCATGCGACGTAGACACACGAAAATTTTCAACAGAAACAAAAGTTGATGGCTGCCAGCGGTATCTCGCAAGACCTGCAAAAAATATTTGTGCGTTAACCTGATCTTTTCCGCATACAGCAAACGTGAATGCGAGATGAATAGAGCATTCAAACGCGATACATCGCGGGGACGTTAGGTTGGTCTCACCCTGAAGTTCGTCCCCGGCGTGATCCTGGGATGCAGTGCTCAGGGTCACTGCATCCCAACCCCCTTCCCCTTTGCTCAAATTAGAAAAATGCCGGTGTGCTTTTTGCCGCCGCACTGATTTAGGCGAAATCGCGCACCTTATGCTGCTTTTGCATATTTTGAGCTGGTCCGGACGGGTGCAGTTTTGGTTAGTTTGACCAATTTCGCTGCTTCCCTGTCAGGGGTGTCCGTGATTTTCTGTCCGAATTGGAACTCTACAGACCGGAACAACGTTGCTCTGGGCGCTTTGAACCGTTAGAAAACGGCCATCAGTTTACGGTTACCACCGTTTCCCATTTTCCGGAGGCTCCCCCCAATGACATTCAAACTGCCTGAACTTCCCTATGCCTACGACGCGTTGGGCCCTTACATGTCGGCTGAAACACTGGAGTTTCACCACGACAAGCACCATCAGGCGTACGTTACAAAGGGCAACGAGTTTGCTGGCGCCGGTACCAAGTACGACGGCAAGTCCATTGAGGACATCTGCAAGGAAGCCTTTGCGGCTAAGGATGCACCGGTGATCAACAACATCGGACAACACTACAACCACATGCATTTTTGGAATTGGATGAAGAAAGACGGCGGCGGAACTAAGCTTCCGGGCAAGCTGGATGCGCTGGTTGCTAACTACGGCGGGCTGGCCAAGGTGCGTGAAGACTTCATTGCAGCCGGTATGGGCCAATTCGGATCAGGCTGGGCGTGGCTTGCGATTGACGGTGGCAAGCTTGCTGTCCAGAAGACACCAAATGGTGAAAACCCATTGATGCATGGTTCGACACCAATTCTCGGCTGCGACGTCTGGGAGCACAGCTACTACATCGACTACCGCAACGCGCGACCCAAATACCTCGAAGCCTTCTTCGATAACCTTGTGAATTGGGAACACGTTGAAGAGCTTCTGGAAGCTGCGGTTTAAGCGGTTCTTGGAAAACAGATAGAGATAAAGGCTTGGGTGCTTCAATCGCGCCCAAGCCTTTTTTGATTTGTGTATGTTTCTATTCGATTTGGTCCGCGTGTTACCGGCCGCCGCGTAGAACCGACCGTACGACCTGGCTGATAATCCGGCGCATAAATGACTTGGCGGCGTAGTTGACGGCTTGTTCGCCCATCGAGCGCCCGCCGCGCGGGCCACGGCCAAAGACCGTCCTCATAAATCCGCCAAACATGCCACCGGAATTGGCTTTGCTGTCGGCTTCCAGCTCTTTTTCTTTCGCGGCCAGTTCTTCGGCGCGTTTGGCCAGCATCTCATGGGCACTCTCGCGATCGACCGTTTTGTCGTAGTCGCCTGCGACCGGGCTGTAGTCCATCACGCCCTGGCGCTCTTCTGGTGTCAGCGGACCAATGCGGCCTTCAGGTGGGCGGATCAGCGTCCGCTGTACGATGGACGGCTCGCCTTTGTTTTTCAATGTCGACACCAAAGCTTCACCAACCGATAGTTCAAGAATAACGCGGGCTGTGTCTAGATCGGGGTTGGGACGGAAGGTGTCAGCGGCCGCGCGCACGGCTTTTTGTTCTTTTGGCGTGAAGGCGCGCAACTGGTGCTGGACGCGGTTGCCGAGCTGTGAAGATACGGTGTCGGGCACATCGAGCGGGCTCTGCGTAATAAAATAGACGCCGACGCCCTTCGAGCGGATAAGTCGGGCAATCTGCTCGATGCGTTGCAAGAGCGGTTTTGGTGCTTCATCAAACAGCAGGTGGGCTTCATCAAAGAAGAACACGAGCTTCGGTTTTGGTTGGTCGCCAACTTCCGGCAGTGTTTGCCAGAGCTTGGTCAGGAGCCACAACAGGAAGGTCGCATAGAGGCGCGGGCTTTGCATGAGTTGGTCGGCAGACAGTAGATTAACGAAACCACGACCGTCCGGCGCCTTGCGCATGAAGTCTTTGATGTCGAGTGCGGGTTCGCCAAAGAACTGGTCGGCGCCTTGTTCTTCCAGAACGAGAAGTCGCCGTTGAATGGCGCCAACGGACGCAGTCGATACATTGCCGTATTTGGTCGTGAGTTCTTTCGATCGTTCGCCGACGCTGTTGATGAGTGCGCGCAGATCCTTTAGGTCGAGGATCGGCATTTTTTCATCAGATGCAATCCGGAAGGCAATATTCATCACGCCTTCCTGGACTTCGTTAAGTTCAAGCAAGCGTGACAGAAGTAGCGGGCCCATATCGAGGACGGTGGCGCGGATCGGATGGCCGGTTTTACCGAACACGTCCCACAATATGCAGGGGTAAGAACGCTGCTCGTACTGGTCGAGACCGATCTGCTCGACGCGATTTGTAATGAAATCCTTCGGTTGGCCCGGTGCGCCGATACCTGACAAGTCGCCCTTGATGTCGGAGGCAAATACAGGGACGCCGTTTTTCGAGAACCCTTCGGCCAGAATTTGCAGGGTGACGGTTTTACCCGTGCCGGTTGCGCCCGTTACCAGACCGTGGCGGTTAGCAAGCTTCAAGTTGAGATATTCGGGCTTGGTGCTGGCGCCGAGAAAAATTTTGCCGTCCTGGATGACAGATTCCGTCATGCTTCCGCTCCCCCGATGCGCTGGCGTCAGCGCGTCTGACCTTAATACCGACCCTGCGAAGCCCATTTTCACAAGCAAACGTGCCGATCAGCCCCTGCAAGGGTCTTTGCATGACCAACCGGCCTTTGCAAACGTCCGGGGCCTCGTTTGCCGGTATGAAATTGGGAAAACTCTGCTGCTGAATTGGCAAAAAGAAGTAGACGTCACATTGGCTCACCTCGATTAGCTCGTGGTCTTGCACCCTAAATCCGATTTTGCCCTGAAATTTTGGGTGCCGTGACGGTCAATTTAGCTCTATAGAGGCACGACTTAAGCGTTTGGCAGGGCTTTGGCCGGTCACGCAAATCGATGACGGAGACGGACACACCATGGCAACAGATAGCGGCTCAACCGATGGCGCACTGGCAGCACAATTCGAGGCGCCAAGCCGTGAGCAATGGATGGGGCTTGTTGAAAAGGCTCTGAAAGGCGGAGCTTTCGAAAAGCGGTTGGTGACCAAAACACGCGATGGTGTGCGTATCGAACCGCTGTACATGCGCGGCGACGCAAACGAGGCCACCCAGACCGCCGTTCCAGGTGCAGCGCCATTTACGCGCGGTGTGTCAGCTGAACCGTCAGGATTGGGTTGGGATATCCTCGGTCTCGTCGTTGCCGCTTCACCGGCCGATGCCAACAAGGCAGCGTTGCTGGAGCTTGAATGCGGTGCCAACGGTTTGATGTTGCAGATTGCAGGTCCGGGCCAACCCGGCATTAAGTTGTCCGACGCCAGTGCCGCTGCAGAAGTTTTGTCCGGTGTTTATCTGGATTACGCATCGGTGCATGTGCGCGCTGGGCAGAACGGGCTTAATGCGGCAAAAGCTGTTGTTGGTGGAATTGCGAAACTCGATGCGGACGCGGCCAAGGTTCGCGGCGCGTTGAATGTCTCGCCAATTGAATCATTTGCGGCCACCGGAAGTGCTGGTCAGCCGTTAGATGCAGCGCTTGCAGACACGATCGCTTTCGCCAATGAGACACGTTCGGCCTATCCCGGCTTGAAAGCGATATTGGCAGATGGCCGTGTGGCACATGAGGCTGGTGCCAGTGAAGCGACCGAGCTTGCTGTTCTGGCGTCTGCGACTGTTGCATATCTGCGTGCATTTGAGGCTGTACGTGTTGATCCTGAGGATGGGCTGGCGTCCATTGCCTTCGGTCTAGCAGCCGACTCCGATTTGTTTTTGACGGCGGCGAAGCTTCGCGCGGCACGGCGCATCATCTGGCGCATTGCCGATGCGGCCGCTGCTGGGGATGCCGCCAAGCACATCCGCCTGACCGCGACAACATCAGAACGTATGATGGCCAAGCGCGATGTCTGGACCAACATGCTGCGCACAACGGCTGCTTGCACAGCAGCTGCACTCGGTGGGGCAAACGCGCTTTTGGTGCACCCGTTCACATGGCCACTCGGGGCACCGGATGAGTTTGCGCTGCGC
>JAJFHI010000102.1 GCA_021775715.1 Hyphomicrobiaceae bacterium
AAAAATAAAACGCGGCATCTTCAGGTGCCGCGTTTTACTTATAAAATATCGGTAGCGGTTTGATTACGACGCCTTAGGCACGGCTTGCATTTTGAATGTCGCGCCTTCGGTATCGGTAGCTGTGACGCGCAACGGGTCATCGCCGCCAGCTTCATAAGTGAATAACAGGTTCGGGTTCTCGGAAATAGAGATCCCGCTCTCCATGTTGAAGACGACGCGGTCCCCTTTAAAAACCGACAGCTTCTCAATAAACTTTGCCGGAATATAATGGCCCGTCAGTTGGTTCATTTGCATGCCCGAATAATTGGGATGCTTGATCATCACGCGGGCTTCAGCCATCACGCTGGACTGGTTGGCCGTTGACGTTTCCTGCGCTTTAGCGGCACTTGCCTTTGCCCCTGCAACCCATCTCAGTTTCATCTTGCCAATATCGGCCATGGCCTGATCCTGGTCCTTCAACGCCGGCGCGGAACACCCGCCAGCAGCCTTTACGAACTTGGTTGCCATATGAAGTTTGCCGTCATTGGTTTCGATGATGGCGCGAACGTTTGAGTACATATTGACCCGGACGCGGGTTGATATTTTGCGTTCGCCGATACCGGCAGCATTACCGAACGAAAATTTCGCAGCCAGTGGCGCTGGGTTTTTGTCGATCACCAGCGTCAGTCCTTTGACGCGGCCGGCAATGTGCGCAGGAATGGTGATGGTCAACGGTACAAGTGCTGCGTCCTCGGCGCGATACGGAGCTTCAAGCGTGACGTTGCCATCTTCCTCGCTGATCGCGCGGTTGTCATAAAGATCCTCTCGGATCGATTGCCAAAGCTCCGCGTCCTCGTTCGCCAAAGCACCGGGAGCCGGCATCAGAATAGCGAAAGTCAGAAGAGTGACGGCCAGCGCCGCAAGATACTTACGAACATCGATGTGCTTATTGTTGTTATTCATTGTGAGCCTCTCGGTTTTCGCTTTGCCCAGCTCGTAACGTATATTTTTCTTCGGTTGGGTCGAGCTGACGTGTGTGTGTTGGGTTACTCCCACTCTAATTCTGCAAACGCGGCAGCGACGTTGCGGCCGTGATATTGTTCATGAAACAGCCAGGCGGTTTTCGCTTGGGTGCCAACCGTCTTTGACGCATGACTGAGAGTTTGCCCTTCTGCAATCAACGCCCGGACCTCGGTTGTGATCGTGGTCAGATAGGCTTTCAGCGGATCGAGTGAGGTGGGCCACGGCAGACTGTCTGGACCGTGGCCGGGAATAACGCGATCGGCGGTTTCTGTCTTCATCTCATCAATCAGTTTCAGCCAGCCAAGGATCGATCCATCTAATGTGGGGATGTGTTCGGCAAACAGCAAATCGCCCAAAAACACTGTTTTTGTTGCTTCATCGTAGATCGTGAGGTCGTTATCCGTGTGTGCGGTCGGGCGGCCTTTCAGTTTCAGTTTGCGCCCACCAAGATCGAGAACCGTCTCGTCTTTGACTTCGAGGTTTGGCAAAATAACTTCGGTGCCGGCGAAGTTTTCCGCACCTACAGCATCCTTCGTGCCAGCGAGATAACCTTCAGCACGAGCTGCAAGACCGCGTGCCAACTTATGGTGCCCGACGAACGCCGTGCCCTCGGCCCTAAAGGCAGCGTTGCCGAGAACATGATCGGGATGCATGTGCGTATTGATGACGTAGCGGATCGGCTTGTCGGTAACTTTGCGAATAGCGTCGAGAAACTGTTTGCCCATTTTGGCAGTGCCGCTGGTGTCGATCACAGCGATGGCCTCGTCGCCAACAACGACACTGGTATTGCAGATGTCGCCGATGTTTTCCGTTGATGCTAAGCCGTGGTGACCCTTGTGGACGAAAATTCCTGGCGCGACTTCGGACAATCCCGTTGCACTGCGAGCAACCGCGGGCACGGTCGGCAACAGGGTTAATGCAACCGCTGCGATGGAGGTTTGCAGCAGGTCGCGGCGGTGAATTTCGGTCGGAGATATTTTGCTCACTCGGGCCTCATCAATGGTTGCAATACCGGCATTAAAACACCGCTTGTTCAGTTCAGTCTATCACAAGATAGGGCGGTTGTGCGACCTCTTCTATGCACCCAATTCATCGTCGACTCAGCCTGTGTCTTTCATCGCCAAAGGAGCTATCGCTGTTGCAGAGCAGCATTTAGGTCAACCGTGTTGTCCTAAAAAAGGTCAGTGAACTTTTGACGTATAGCCTTGCGGACTACGACTAATTGCGTTTATCTTCGTCTAAGGTAGCAGATGACTTCAAGGCCGTTGACCTTCCTGGCAATGGCTTTCTGTAAAAACAGAAAACAGAAAACGGGTTCGGGCAAAATCTTAAGAAACGTAAAAATGCCTGGTTCCGAAACAGAACGCTGTTGCTGCTGCCGCCTTGCAATTGTGGCAAGATCCAAAAGGAGGAAGCGCGATGCGCAAATTTGCACTCACTAGTGCATTGCTCGTTACGGCTGCTCTGGCGACGCCTGCTATGGCTAACCAGGACGTAATGAAGCAAACAAGCAACCCTGACCAGTGGGCAATTCAAACGGGTGACTATACAAACCAGCGGTATTCAAAGCTGGACCAGATCAACCGCGATAACGTCAAAGACCTTAAGGTCGCATGGACGTTCTCAACGGGTGTTCTGCGTGGTCACGAAGGCTCACCTTTGGTGATTGGAAGTATGATGTACCTCCACACACCATTCCCTAACCTCGTCTACGCTCTCGACCTCGACAACGAGGGTAAAATCGTATGGAAGTACTCGCCAAAACAGGATCCATCAGTGATCCCAGTTATGTGCTGTGACACGGTCAACCGTGGCTTGGCATATGCAGATGGCAAAATCTTCCTTCATCAGGCCGACACAACGCTTGTCGCTCTGAATGCGAAAGACGGTAAAGAAGTATGGAAAGCTGTAAACGGTGACCCGAAAAAG
>JAJFHI010000103.1 GCA_021775715.1 Hyphomicrobiaceae bacterium
GCGCATTGCGCCCGAAAGGTAGCTGCCAAAGATGTTGCCAATGCCGATACCAGCGCCAATCAGAGCGGTACATGCGAGGCCGGCACCAATCATCTTTGCTGCTTCTACTTCCATGGTCGTGTCCTTTCGAGTGTTTGAACAAATTTGTTCGTTGGTATTTCGTGAAACGAGAAACGCCCGACGCTGTTTGTGATGTGCCGGGCGAAAAAATTAGTGATGCATATTGAGGCCGTCGTTCAGATAGATGCACGTGAGCACGGCAAACACCAGCGCCTGCAGGAACGCAACCAGAATTTCAAGACCCGTGAACGCCACCATAAAGAGAAGTGGTGCAATACCGAATGCGCCGAGGCTGACAACGAAACCGCCGAACACTTTCAGCAGTGTGTGGCCGGCCATCATGTTAGCGAACAGACGGACAGAGTGGCTGATCGGGCGAATAAGATATGAGATGATCTCGATTGGCACGATGATCAATAGCAACGGCCAGGGAACGCCTGCCGGGACGAACATCTTCAGGAAGCCAATGCCGTGATTGTAAAAGCCGACGGCCGTGACGACGATCCAGACCATGGCGGCCAGTGCGAATGTCACGATGATGTGGCTTGTGGATGTGAACGTGCCTGGGATCATGCCGAGAAGATTCAATACCAGGATGAACGAGAACAGGCTGAACACCCAAGGAAAGAACTTCATGCCCTTCTCGCCGAGCGTACTGCGCACCATGTCGGCGACATATTCGTAAATCATTTCAGCGATCGACTGGACGCGGTTTGGCACGAGCGAGCGGCCACGCATCGATAGAATCATAAAGAAAGAGATCAAGGCCACGGAGGCGACCATCATCATAGATGAGTTAGTGAAGGACACATCCATACCAAACATCTCCAGGTCGGAGATACGTTCGATCTTGAATTGTTCCATTGGGCTTGCAGCTATGATCGCCACTTAAACGTTCCCCCTACGGTCTCAGTCATCATCTTCATTGTCAGGCACGGCCGGTGTTGCACGCTGACGTGCTTCGGTTTCTGCCTGCATTTCACGCGCGACGCGAATGATATTATTTATCGCCGCAGCAAATCCTAAAATGACGAACACGACCAGCAGCCAGGGCCGCGTGCCGAATTGTCCGTCGAGAAACCACCCAATAAACCCGCCGACGGCAACGCCGACCACAAGCTCAACTGCAAACCGCATAGCACGGCCAGCTGCGGGGCTCGACCAGGGACTTGGGCGCTGTTGCCGCTCACGACTCGTACGCTTCTTCGTTACGCCGCCGAGCCGATTCTCTAAGTCCTTGGCGCGCTTGCGAAAAGCGTCGCGCTCAGCCGGGCTGATCGTGCCACGTGGTGAGTCACCATCGTCGTCGGTGCCTGCCATGGAGGTTTCAGCCCAGATACGGTTTTGGAAAGGTTACTCAGGAACACTCATTCCTATCGCGCCGGACAGTAGTGACGAGGTTTTAGAGTGTCAAGAAATCGCCCAGTTTATGGGCCGCCCAGGGGTGGGACGCATCAACGCAGCCGGTCAACTGGCTAAGATCAAAGTTGTGGAGGGAGAAGAGGCGATGAATGGGGCGCTTGCGGAGTGATTTGAGCTGGGTAGAGGATGAGTTTGTAAGTTACAGCGTTTAAATCGGTCAGAGACAGGTCATTGTTGGGACTGATATGGCATGTGGAGTTTTTGAAGCGCCCAAACCGCGGCGACCAAAATTGCTTGGCCAGTTGCCAGCAAACTGAAGGGAATATTTTATGCCGCTCACCCACATTTCGCTCAAGAAGGGCAAGTCCCCTGAGTATCGCCAAACACTGTTGGAACAAGTCTATCTTGCGATGCGCGAAACCATTGACAGCCCTGAGAATGATCGCTTCGCGACAATAACAGAGCTTGAAGCCGGTAATTTCAACAATAGCGGGAACTATGCTGGTATCGATCGGTCCGACGATGTTGTGTTCATACAAATAACATTGAATGCCGGTCGAACAATCGAAAAGAAAAAGGCCCTCTACGCGGAAATCGCGAAACGGCTTAAGGCGGATCCAGGTGTTCGGCCCGAAGATGTTGTTATCAGCCTTCTTGAAGTGTCGAAGGAAAACTGGTCGCTTGGCAATGGTGTGGCACAGTACGCTTAGCGGTTGCGAGTTTGCGGATGCCTGAACTCAAGCGTCAGTTTGCGCGGTGGCCCCTTTTCTCCTGGTTTGTCGAGCCGCCAATTCATGTGCCAGTTCGAAATGGAGTTTCGGGTACAAGTGGACGCTGGTTGAGGGCCTGATGCGGGCGAACATGATTGTAATGTCCGTGCTCATTTTTCATCACAAAAAAAAATGATTGCCGAAAAAAATCATTCAGATTGTGTTCATGCCGTGGCGACAATTGCAGGTCTCATCAACTTTGCTTCGCTGAACCAAACCATTTCAATGGGTGAGATAGTGAAATTTCTTTTGTCGATTTTTACAGCGGCGATTTTTATCGGTGCATTTGCTGTATCCGCCAACGCGCAAGTGGCAGCAACCGGTATTTTTTGGGATCACAACGGCTCCTACATGGCAACCGAAAGAGACGGTGACCGTCTCGTGTTGAGTTACGATCCACCGCGCCGCGGCCTTGGCAAATACGGCATCTACGAAGGCACGGTTTTGTTTCGTGGCCGGGTGAGGTCTGAGGGCCGTATCATTGGTACCGCCTACACCTTCAAAAACGGCTGCCAGCCTGCCTCTTACAACGTATCCGGCCGTCTCAAGGGCAATTCACGGGAAAACTATCGGATTGTATTGGAAGGTGCCGCATCGGTGCGCGATGGCTGCGAGGTTGTCGACTATAGCTGGTCCAGCGACAATTCACGCCTGGTTTTCAAATATGCAGGCACGGGTGACTAAATTCTAGTTGATGAATGAAATGCTGAAGCGGGCGCTGCATAGAATGCAGGGTCCGTTTTCTTGAATGCGATGGTACGCTAGCTGGCTTCTCTGAAGCTCTGCGCAGTTTCCAAGTCCACCGACACCAATTGCG
The DNA here is from genome assembly GCA_021775715.1 of Hyphomicrobiaceae bacterium. GTDB lineage: Bacteria > Pseudomonadota > Alphaproteobacteria > Rhizobiales > Hyphomicrobiaceae > JAJFHI01. Next base: position 3,010 of record JAJFHI010000103.1, read on the forward strand.
AAACTCCACGCTCGGCCATCGTTACTCCGAACAGGCGGTTCATGCGGGTCATTGTCATAGGGTGGTGGGTGATGACGAGGAAGCGGGTGTCGGTCTCGTCAGCCATTTTCTCCATCAGCGCGCAGAAGCGGTCGACATTGGCATCGTCGAGCGGCGCGTCAACCTCGTCGAGCACGCATATCGGCGACGGGTTGGTCAGGAACACAGCGAAGATCAGCGACAACGCCGTCAACGACTGTTCGCCACCGGACAACAGCGACAGTGTCGCGGGTTTTTTCCCAGGAGGGCGCGCGAGAATTTCGAGGCCGCCTTCCAGAGGGTCGTCGCCATCAAGCATTTGCAGACTGGCTTCGCCACCGCCAAACAGCGATGTGAACAACCGGCCGAAGTGTTCGTTGACGCTCTCGAAGGCTTCTTTCAGCCGCTTGCGGCCTTCGCGGTTCAATTGGCTTATGGCAACACGCAGTTTTTCAACGGCGGCTTCGACGTCACCGCGTTCGGTATCGAGCGTATTAAAGTCCTGAGCCAGTGTTTCGAGATCTTCATCAGCCTGCAGGTTGACGCCACCCAAACGCTCGCGATCTGCCTTCATGCGCGTGAGCTGTTGTTCGACCTCGGCAAGTGATGGCAGAGCCGTCTCGCCTTCTGGGCGTTCAGCCAAAGCGAGGCAGGCTTCAGGTGCAACGTCGAGGGCTTCGCGAATGCGGCGCGCTTCGTCTTGGCGCCGCGCGCGCGCGGATTCAAGTTTGGCTTCAGCGCGGGCACGGTTTTCGCGAGCCTCGCCAACGCTGTTTTGCGCAGCCCGTAGCAAATCTTTTGTGGTTTTAATTTCATTTTCGCGTTGCGCCAGCGCATCAGCGGCTTGGCGTTGGGCTTCTTCGGCGGCGCCAATCCCGCCCAAGAGCTTTTGGCGCTCGGCTGTGATTTTTTTCGGCAGCTCGGCAAGTTTTTCTAGTTCAGATCTAGCTTCCGCAATCCGCGCATCAAGCGATGCCATCTGTTCAGCTGCACTTTTGGCACGTGCTGCCCAACTGTCATGCTCGCTTTGAGCGGTCGCTTTGCGTTCGCTGCGTGATCTGCGGTCTGCGGAAAGCTTTGAAACGGTGGCGCGGCTGTCGGCCACAATGTTGCGCTGCTCGACAGTTTCGGAGCGGCACGTGTTTAGCGTCTCCTCCAGGTTGTCGCGCGCCTCGAGATCTTTCTTTTCTGCCTCTGCCTTGGCCAGTGCAGCACGTGCTTCCTTGAGGTCTTGTTCCGATCCCGTGCGTGCACCGGCGACGGCTGCAAGCTGGCTTTCGGTTTCGCGCGCTTTGCGTTCCATCGCCGCCATTGCATCTCGCAGATTTGCAAGTTCTGCCTGCGCCTCGCGCCA
>JAJFHI010000104.1 GCA_021775715.1 Hyphomicrobiaceae bacterium
GCGTGTGCGGGCGGTGGTTATGAACTCGCGTTAGCATGCGACCACATCATTCTAACCGACGATGGATCGTCGTCCGTTTCTCTGCCAGAGACACCACTTCTCGCAGTATTGCCAGGTACGGGCGGACTAACACGCGTGACAGACAAGCGTCGCGTGCGCCGAGACCGAGCTGATATTTTCTGCACAATGGAGGAAGGCGTCAAAGGCCGCCGCGCGCAGGAATGGCGCCTGGTAGACGAAGCAGTACCAAACAAGAAATTCGATGAAGTGGTGGCAACCCGTGCCAAGGAATTTGCTGCAAGGTCCAAACGTCCTACTGATGCTCAAGGAATCAAGCTGACGCCTATCACGCGCGACATTGGTAAAGACACGATCGTTTATTCCACACTGTCGGTGACAATGGATCGCGACAACCGCCGTGCGACAATAGACATAAAAGCGCCTGAAGAGCCCGCACCGGCAAACATGGCGGTTGTGGAGGAGCAAGGGGCGGACACCTGGATGCTGCGATGCGCGCGCGAGCTTGATGATGCGATTCTTCACATGCGCATAAACGAGCTGGAACTCGGGTTGTTTATCTTCAAGAGCACTGGCGATCCGGCAGCCGTTGTCGCTCATGAGAAGATTTTGTTCGACAACGCCGAACACTGGCTTGCCAATGAAATCATTCTCTACTGGAAGCGCGTTTTGAAACGCGTTGATGTGACGGCGCGCTCGCTTGCTACGTTTATCGAACCGGGATCTTGCTTTGCCGGAGTTCTGGCCGAGTTAGCGTTCGCTTCCGACCGCAGCTACATGGCCGACGGAGAATTCGAAGACAGCAATCGCCCGCCTGCGACACTCACGTTGACGCAAGCGAATTTCGGTCCATTCCCAATGTCCAATGATCTCTCGCGCCTCGAGACCCGTTTCCTCGGCGAGCCCGAGAGCATTGAAGTCGCGCGCTTGCGCCAGGGCGAACAGCTTGAAGCTGAAGAGGCCAATGAGCTTGGTCTGGTAACGTTTGCTTTTGATGACATCGATTGGGAAGACGAAGTGCGCATCTTTATGGAGGAGCGCGCAAGTTTTTCTCCCGATGCCATGACGGGTATGGAAGCAAACTTGCGTTTCGCCGGACCCGAAACAATGGAAACGAGAATTTTTGGCCGGCTGACGGCGTGGCAGAACTGGATCTTTCAACGTCCAAATGCTGTTGGCGAGGACGGTGCGCTACGGCGTTACGGATCGGGACAGCGCGCAGCTTTCGACAAGCGCCGCGTTTAAATTGTCTCGCTTGGTGAGCCCTCGTGGTCGCTGAGAAAACAAACCTATTATGTCAGGCAAATGCGCGATGCAGGACGCTCGCGAAGGAGTAGAGAATGAATGACCTAATTGGCGTCAGCTACGACACGCTGATACCCAACAACGTTGATCTCTCCAGCGATCGGCGCGTGCTGAAGGCACTTGAGAAATGGCACCCAGGCTACATTAATTGGTGGAACGACATGGGACCGTCTGGCTTCCAGGAAAGTCTCGTTTACCTACGCACCGCGGTGAGCGTTGACCCCAAAGGCTGGGCCAAGTTCGATTACGTCAAGATGCCGGAATACCGTTGGGGCGTCCTGTTGGCACCGCAGGCAGAAGACCGCAAAATCCCATGCGGTGAACATTACGGTGAAGCTGCTTGGCAGGAAGTGCCGGGTGAATATCGCGCGATGCTGCGTCGTTTGGTTGTGATCCAGGGCGATACGGAACCTGCGTCAGTTGAACAGCAACGCCACTTGGGCAAGACCGCGCCATCGCTTTACGACATGCGCAATCTCTTCCAGGTGAATGTTGAGGAAGGCCGGCACCTGTGGGCAATGGTCTACCTGCTGCACAAGTACTTCGGAGCAGACGGGCGCGATGAGGCGGATGATTTGTTGCGTCGAACATCGGGTTCGGAAGAAGCGCCGCGCATGCTTGGTGCCTTTAACGAAGCCACGCCGGATTGGCTCAGCTTTTTTATGTTCACCTATTTCACGGATCGCGACGGCAAACTTCAACTGGAAAGTCTCGCTCAGTCGGGCTTCGACCCTTTGAGCCGGACATGCCGATTTATGCTGACCGAAGAAGCCCACCATATGTTTGTCGGCGAGACGGGCGTTGGCCGCACAATCCAACGCACCTGCGAGGCGATGAAGGCAGCTGGCATTGACGATCCATACGACATCGACCGCGTTCGTGCGCTTGGTGTGATTGATTTGCCGACCATCCAGAAGAAGGCCAATGTTCATTACTCGCTATCGCTTGATCTGTTTGGCTCGGAGATTTCCAGCAATGCTGCGACGGCTTTCAATGCCGGTATCAAGGGGCGTTTCCAGGAAGTGCGCATTGACGACGATCATCAGCTGACAACGGCAACCTATCCGGTGATCGAATTTGAAAATGGAAAGATCACAACGAGAGAAGCACCTGCACTGACCGCAATCAACATGCGGCTTCGCGACGACTATGTTCGCGATGCTTCAGGTGGGCTCAAGCGTTGGAATGCGTTGATCAAAAAAACCGGTGTCGAATTTGAAGTTAAGCTCCCACATCAGGGGTTCAATCGAGAGATCGGAACATTTGCTGGCGCCCACGTGACGCCGGACGGTGACGTTGTGAGCGCTGATGTCTGGCAGTCTCGTCGCGCCGAATGGTTGCCCACCAAAGCCGACGGAGATTTCATTCAATCTCTAATGAAGCCAGTTTGGGAGGCGGGGCAGTATGCAAGCTGGATCGCACCACCACGCATCGGCATCGATAACAAGCCTGGCGAATTTGAATATGTACAAATTCATATGGCCTAGAAATATTAACGAATTTTCCAGCTGTGAAAACGTATAGGGCCGAGGAGATGAATCGGAAAAAATGAACGCACCCGTCAAACAGCACGTCATAGATCCAGAGATCTGTATTCGTTGTTACACGTGCGAAGAGGCTTGCCCGATCGATGCAATAACCCACAATGACGACAACGTTGTTGTTGATGTGACGAAGTGCAATTTCTGTATGAACTGCATTGCGCCATGCCCAACAGGGTCGATCGACAATTGGCGCGTGGTGAAAACTCCTTACTCACTGGACGAGCAGTTTGAATGGCTAGAACTTCCTGAGCAGCAGGAGATTTCTACGACTGACGCATCCGGTGGCTCCGATACGGTCGAAGCGTTGGACGATGCAGTCGAACGACTGCTAGCCGAGGCACATCACGGCGCCGGAGGGAAGTCGGTTGCACCTGCTTCTGCGTCGAAGCCAACAGTCAATCTTTTCAATCGGGCGAACCCGGCGATCGCTACAGTGCAGGGAAACTACAGGCTCACGGCCGAGACCTCTGACAGCGATGTGCGCCATATCATTCTTGATCTAGGTTCCCAGGTTTTTCCCGTTTTGGAGGGCCAGAGCGTTGGCGTTGCGGCACCCGGAAATCAACCCAATGGAGAGCGCAACTTACCCCGGCTTTATTCCATATCCAGTCCTCGCGACGGCGAACGTCCAAACACCAACAACATCGCGTTCACCGTCAAGCGTGAGCCTGAGGGATTGTGTTCAAACTATCTTTGCGATTTGCGGAAAGGTGACACCGTCCAACTTACAGGACCTTTCGGAGCGACCTTCCTGATGCCGAATACACCGGAAGCAAAGCTGGTGATGATCTGTACGGGCACAGGCTCTGCTCCGTTTCGCGCTTTCACAATGCGGCGACAGCGCAGCATTCCCGAAGCCGAACATCCAATGATGTTGTTCTTTGGAGCACGCACGCCAGACTCACTCCCCTACTTCGGTCCGCTTAAGAAGGTGCCGGAAAGCCAGCTCGTGCAACACATGGTGTTTTCACGTATCGATGGAAAGGCGAAGGAATACGTTCAAGACCGAATGATCGCGGAAGCCAAAACTCTCGCGCCTCTTCTGAACGATGACAACGTTTACATCTACGTCTGTGGCTTGAAGGCAATGGAAGACGGTGTCGAAAAGGCCCTGGCGACCATTGGAGAAGCTACTGGAATAAACTGGTCGGCGACGAAAGAAAAAATGCGTGCCGACGGCCGTTACCACGTTGAGACGTACTGATGACTGGCGGCTATAAAAATCCTCCAGCCTTCGACGGAATCCCACGTCCGGCAAGGCGAGCCGACGGCGGCCGGTTTGGGCACCAACAACAGGTTCGGTGGGCTGATTGTGACGCGGCACAGATTGCATATACCGGATACATCCCGGGCTTTGCGCTGAATGCTATCGATGCCTGGTGGGAAGCTGTGATCGGCGGTGACTTCTTTCAGCTAAACTTTGATCATGGTCTCGGCACACCATTCGTGCGATTGGAAATGGATCTACTTAAGCCCATCACCCCGCGCCATAAGCTTGATTGCGATGTGCGCATCGCCCGCCTGGGCAATAGTTCGATCGCCTTCTACGTTGAGGGTGCACAGGCAGGCAGCATCTGTTTTGCCGGAAAATTTGTCTGCGTTGTCGTGGAGGCTGCGACTTTCGAGAAGATCACGATTCCGGACGTAATACGTGATGCGGCACAACGCTACATGATGCCCAATGGCGGTTCGTAGTACGCGCTATGGATACTCCC
>JAJFHI010000105.1 GCA_021775715.1 Hyphomicrobiaceae bacterium
GTTCCGACACACTACGAGATGTTGTTAGAGGCGCCTCGGCCGGAGAGCGATTTTGGGAGGGTCGAAAAATTAATGGTCTCTTCAGCGCCGGCGCGCGTCGAGACAAAGCAAAGAGTGATGGAGATGTTTCCAAACTCAGGCCTGTTTGAGCTCTACGGTTCGACCGAGGCGAGCTGGGTTACAATGCTTCATCCGGACGAGCAATTCGATCATCTCGGAACTGTTGGCCGCGAAGTTGTTGGCTCGCTACCTGTTCGGATTCTTGATGATGCTGGCAATGAGGTTCCGGACGGCGAGCCCGGTGAGCTTTATAGCTGCGGTCCCTATGCTTTCGATGGTTACTGGAACCTGCCGGAGAAGACGCAAGAAGCCGTCCGCGGCAACTATCTGACTGTCGGTGATATTGCGATGCGTGACAAGAACGGTTTCATCCGGTTGATCGACCGCAAGAAGAATATGATCATCTCCGGCGGTGAAAACATTTATCCGACCGAGGTAGAAACAGTGATCGCGGGCCATCCAGAAGTCCGCGATTGTGCAGTTGTAGGTCTGCCTGATGATCGCTGGGGCGAGCGCGTTACGGCAGCCGTCATCTTGAGCGAAGGCTCGGCAATACGGGCCGAAGAACTCATTGATTGGTGTCGCGGCAGGCTTGCGGGCTTCAAGAGACCACGCGGTGTCACATTCCTGGCACCTGGCGAGATTCCGAGAACGGCGACGGGAAAAATTCAACATGGCGCGCTCCGCGGGCTGCTCGGCGAACGACAAACGTCCGGATAAGCGTAGGCCATCGGGACGAAAGGAGAATGTTGTGACTAAGGTACAGGACCTGAATACAGATGAGCTGAGCGTTGCAGCTTGGATCGCCAAAGCATTAAAGATGCGTGGTGTTGACCGAATCTTCGGGTTGCAAGGTGGGCACATCCAGCCGATCTGGGACCATGTCGCGCGACAGGGAATTCGCATCATCGACGTGCGCCACGAATGCGCAGCAGTGCACATGGCGCACGCCCATGCGGAATTAAATGGCGGGATTGGCGTGGCAATGGCGACCGCCGGTCCTGGTGTGACCAACACGGTGACGGGGATGGCAAACGCGTCGCTTGCGCGCGCGCCGGTACTTCTAATCGGCGGCTGCACATCGCGGCCTCAAGCCAATATGGGCCCACTCCAAGACATCCCGCATGTGGACATCTTGCGACCCGTTAGCCGCTTTTCCCGTACGGCACGAGTGCCGGAACAAGTCTTGCGCGAACTCGATGAGGCTGTCGCGCGGGCAATGGGAGACGCAGGAGAGCCTGGGCCCGTATATCTTGAAATTCCAACCGATGTGCTGCGCACGCACCTGCCGGAAACTCTAACCCCTTCAGATTGGTTGGCACCGAAACCTCCGCGCCGTCCCGTGCCTTCGTCCGACCGGATCGCCGAGGCCGTTGAAGCGATCCGCGCTGCGCGCCGTCCGCTGGTGATCAGTGGACGCGGCGCGAACGGTACCGGAGAAGCGCTTGTTCGGTTCCTTGACGCGGCAGATGCTCTTTATCTCGACACCCAGGAAAGCAGAGGCCTTGTTCCTAAAGAGCATCCCTCAGTCGTCGGCGCTGTACGCGCTGCGGCCATGGGACAGGCGGATCTCGTAATTACGCTCGGAAGAAAGCTCGACTACCAACTCGCCTTTGGATCTCCTGCGGTATTCCCACATGCGCGGTTTATTCGAATTGCTGATGCTGCAGGAGAATTGATCGATAATCGGCGCGGCGCGCCCGAAATACTAGCTGATGTTGGGCTAACTCTCGACGCTCTAACGACCGAGCTGGGAAACGATACCGGTGCGCGCGATACTGCTTGGATCGAGGGACTGCGCGCCAAGAGTCGTGAGCGTGTTGCTAAAGGCTTACGCGACACCAGTCCGTCTGTTGGCGCCGACGGACGAATACATCCTAAGGCGATCTTCAAAGCGATACGTGAGATTGCCAACTCGGACTATATTGCCGTGGCCGATGGTGGTGATTTATTGAGTTTCGCTCGCGTCGGGCTTGAGGCACAAACCTATATGGACGCTGGTGCCTTTGGCTGTCTCGGCGTTGGAACGCCATTCGCCGTTGCCGCCGCGCTCGCCTTCCCCGAACGCCAGGTCATTTCAATCAACGGCGACGGCGCTTTCGGCATCAACGCCATGGAGATCGATACTGCGGTTCGACACGACGCGAAGGCGGTCTTCATCGTGTCGAACAATGCCGCCTGGAATATCGAGCGTTTCGATCAAGAGTTGAACTATGGCGGACGAGTGGTTGGAACCACACTACGCCATTCGGACTACGCCGCTATGGCCCGCGCGCTTGGCGCCCATGGTGAACGGGTGGAGGATCCATCCGAGTTAGCTGGAGCATTGCGGCGCGCTTTGACGAATGCGCCGGCTGTTATCGACGTTGTAACTTCCCAGGATGCAGTTTCATCCGACGCGCAAAAAGGGCTCGGTTTCGTGCCCGACTATCAGGCATTGTTGGCATGGGATGACGCTGAGCGTCAACGTCGAGGCGAAGTTGGAAAGAGCGAGGATGACCACTAGGTGCGAATTACGTTGGCGGCGGACACGTCAATTTGTCGATACGGAAATCCCAACGGTTGAAGTGGGTCGGTCAAATTAAATTGAGCAAGATAACATTCGGCTCAATGTGATTGATCATTTGCAGGTCTTGCGACGGATGTCCTTCACCGTGCGCTCTGCAGCTTCCTGGTGGCGTTCTGTTCAGCGTCCCATCGTTCACCCCTGATTGGTGACGATGAGCCCAAAATACTCGTCTATGCAAAGACATCAAAATGTTCCATAGGCGCTGAGGTCGGACATTTGAGACAGACGGAGGCATCAAATTCGACGCTTTGTAGTTTGCATCCACAATCAACTCAGCAGTTGAATTAAAAACATTGGACGAATTCACCCAGCATTGCATTTGCATGACTTGGAGACCTCTAATGCTTCCAAGCGGTCTGTTACTAATCGATGGATTTTTCGCGAGTGAGCGAGGAGGAGCTCTCTAATTCGGTTCTATTGCGTCCATTTCGCTTTGCGTCATAGAGCTTGCGATCGGCTCGCTCTATCAGACTGTTATGTGATTCTTCCTCTTGTATCTCCGCGATACCAAAAGAAGCTGTCACCTGGCCTATATGTCGTCCAGTTGCGGTATCCTTTATCTCAATCGCCTCAAGCTTGCTCCTGACCCTTTCAGCAAGCTGGAACGCATTGCCACTCGGAGTTTTGGGCAACACAATTGCGAACTCTTCTCCGCCATAGCGAGAGACAAGATCAGTTGATCTAACATTCTCCGAAAGCAGTCGCGCAAACCTCTTGATTACTTCGTCTCCAGTTTGATGGCCGAACGTGTCATTGATATTTTTGAACAAATCAAGATCTGCCATAAGGAGGCATAAAGGCGTTTCTTCCTCGTGGCTCTTGGCAATTTCGTTGTCCAGAAACTCTTCAAACCATCGCCTGTTTGCAACAGAAGTTAATGCATCGATTTTCGCCTCTGTCTCAACTTGGGCGAGGCGTTCATTTATTTCAGTCGTTCGCGACTGGGCATCTTCGAGACGATCCCGAAGTTCTCGTGCGTTGCGTTGTTCTTTTTCGTGCTGGATAACCAAAATTTTTATCGCAGCCCGGATCTGTTCTACGCTCACGGCTGACTTCAACTGGGATTGAGCTTGGATCACCGACGCTGAGCAGGCATCACTGCTTTCGAGGTATCGACTTACGAAGCGTAAAAGGTCGCCGAGTTGCTCCTCAAGTTCAGCATAGGCCTCGGCGAAAGCGGACTCCCTGGACGATAGCTCCGTCGATGGATCAGCCTGCACAGACGCCTCGGGCATGTCCACAACGCGCACTGTTTCCGGGCCAGTGGCTGATATGACAGAGGTTGGCTTCTTGACAATACTGCGCTTGGCTGAATTTTCGTAGCGCACAAAAGAGAACAACAGTGCACACGTACCGAGAAACAAGATTGCTCCAATGATCGCGACGTATGGAATTTCTGGAAGGGAAATTGCGTCGAGCTTCTCAAGTGAGCCGCTGAGGTTGTGTGAAGCAACCCAGATCATCTCACCGATTGGAAGCATGATCGAACAAATAAAACCCAATACAAAGGCTGAGCCCAAATTCAAAGCCGCTGGGCTCCAGATATCTGAAGCTCGTTTCAAGATTTCCATGTTTTACTTCACAGTCCGTTTGCAGGAGGGTGTGCTTAGCCGAGCCGAAAGCTTGATGGACAAGAGACACAGAACAATATCTGCAGCCCGCACAAATTCTTTTGGTCTTGGGACTAACTGCATGACAAGGTTCTGCAGCCCTAGGGCCGCCAACACCTAATGGCACGTAACCCAATGCGTCATGCAATCGGTCGATCCATATCTAGGACCGGAAGCAGCTGGAATTGCCAGGAAGAAGTGGCGATCCATGACATTGCTTTCGAGAAGACAAGACGTGCTTGCTTCCTACCAAAATCAGGCTTGCAAAACTAAGCACATAAACTTGTTTCTAATCGTTTAACCAATCGTCAGCCCGGGCTGACAGCAAAAAATCAAGTTAAGTTTCCTAAAAAACGACTTGGCAATTTGCTAACAATTTGTTGATAGTCTTTATAGACCCTTGGTCGGGTGCGGAACATTCATGATCGGACTAAACCGGCGCTTACGACAACCGTTGCAAAGGGCCAATAAGCGACATCCGTGCGCGCCCGTAGACACTCAACGCTCCGCGACCCAGGTGCGGATATAATCATGATGATGACACCAATCGTTCCAGGTAAAACTGGCCCATTCCTGCACTTTCTCGCTGTGAACTTCTGAACCGATGAATGGTGCGACATCTGCGATGGTCATTTTAAACGTGTTGGGTGGCTCCAGATACCGCAGGGTCGCCTTGCGCTTGCTGAAGCCTAACATGACGTCATTGGTTTCCTTTGGTGGCATTGAGCGCTCTATTTGAACGGACAGTCTTGCCAGATGCAAACCGACTGATTGAATGGCCCTGCGAGAACTGTCTCCGGGATGCTGTACGGCGTAAGTATCAACGCTCAAGCGATGCGTCTGCATTAGCGCTTCGGTGCAATATTCCGCCGCCAATAGCTTGCCGAACTCGTGCCAGCAAGCAGGCGAAGATTCCATATATGAGTGAGTTGGTCCTTCGAGATCTTCGAAGATGGCGCTGCATCCTGGACAAGCTGATTTCTGCGCGAACATTGATCGCTCCATAGATTGTCAATCAGACATAGCTTGGCACGCGTGCTCAATTTTCGTTCCGGATCATTTGCAGACGAACCGCGCTGCCCCACCAATCCGGTCCAAACCCAGAACTCACCCAGCTATCTTGCGGGCAATCGTGCAGAAATAGAGGCCATTCCATTTGTCCTGGGCTGTCGTTGTCTCGGTAGAAGAGAAACCTGCGCTCATTAGAGATCGCTCAACTTGCGAAGGGTTAAAAGTGTCTTTTTTGTCGGGCCCTTGTTGCTGATAGCACAGAGCGACGTGACCAGGCGTAGCCGTAACGCGGTTGATTTCCTGAAACACCTGATCAGAGTTTGACCAGAAGTAGATCACGTTCACGCTGAAGATCTTCGAGAATTCGCCGTCTTCGAAAGGCATTGCAGAGGCATTGGACCTGACGAGTTTCAGTTCGCCTTGCTCTATCGCTTGACGATGGCGCCTGCTGACAACATCAATGGCCAAATCTGAAGTCTCAACACCAGTAACTGATGACGGTCCTTCATCTAGGATCATGTTCAAGAGAGCCCCCTCCGCCGAAGCCAATCTCCAGACCATGGTCGGTGCTCGCAATAGGCAGCTGACTGAGAAGGAACTCATTCATGCCATGATTTGCTTTGTTGAGACGATTCAGAACCAATCGACCAATCAATCCTGCCGGATTTGCAAGCTGCTTTGAAATGAATCTGGGAAGCGACATTTTGATCCTGAAAGGGCAATTCAGACAAACTGAAAATTGGATTATCGGGCAATTTATTCTCAGGAGTAGCCATGTGCAATGTCTGAATGGGGTCATGAGCAGTCTTCAGTGTCGCCCCTCCTAGTCCGATATTCGTTCAATAGCCGACCTGACTTTGTGGGCTGCGCTTCACCGCTACAGACTCGAGTCAATCCTTACTCGGTTATGACCTCAACACGTCCATCCTCGTAGTGGACCGTCACGCCTTCGCAGCCCTGCTGCATCCGTTTTACATAGGCTATGACATCATCGCGATAATGCAACAAGGTCTGCTCTTTCTGGTGGTATGTGCAGGACAGGTCGTCGGCTGGAAGCTTCACAATCTCTTCCGGTTTATGTCGTTTGTTGCCCATCTTTTGTCCTCCTGATTGTTACGAGCAGGTGGACCAATTCACTGGGGGAGGGTCAGGGTGATATGTTGCGCATAGAAGAATGGCGCTACACCCGGACCACGGGCGTTTCGACGTCGTGCTCTTCAATTCGATAGTAGCCGATTATGTCGCCAGCTAATGCATCAATATACGGGTTAAGCCAGTCGAAGAATTTTTCGATT
>JAJFHI010000106.1 GCA_021775715.1 Hyphomicrobiaceae bacterium
AATGAGCCCGCAAAGGCCCACATGCCTGTAAAATCGCTTACCCTTATCGCGCTTGTGTTGATCGTCCCTGTTGCGGTACTCACGTTCTTCGCTGTGCGGTCGCTTTCCCTTGAGAATGATGCATTGAATGTGCGTCACGAACGACTTGCCAAACAACGTATAGATGCTGCTGCCGCCCTTGTTCTCGCGCGCCTTCAAGGTTTGGGCACACAGGTTTGGGGTCAAACCCAGGCCGCGTATGCCGCGGGCGGCACTGGGGCTCTCTCGGGCCTGACGCGTAAACGGATATTCGCCTATGCGTTCGTCTCCAAAATGGGGACACAACTCTACTCTGCAACGGCACTGGAACATCAATATGATAGCACGCGGCAGCTACAAGACGGAGCCCAAGCACTGGCTGCGAAACTGACCGCTTCAAAACCTTCCACTGAGGCCTTTGTCCCCTATGGCGGGAGCCTGGCCCTAATGCACTGTTCTAGAAGCGCGTCCGACCATGACATCTGCGTCGCAGTCGACGAGTCCAAGGTAATGGATCTGCTCCGCTCGCAGCTCGGTCTTGTTGCCCGCAGTACTGGGCTGACACGTGTCGGACTCGTCGATCCAAATGGCTCTGCTATTGGCATTGAAGACGCTGTGGCGTTGAGCACAGCGTCGCAACCCCTTCACGGCCTCATGAATGGCTGGCAGTTGCGCGTTGAGGAACCACTTTCCGGTGACAGAAGTCTGCAGAGCACCCTTCCCCTATATCTAGTCGCAGGCGCCCTGATCGCCGGCTGGCTCGCCATGACGTGGATGCTACATCAATCCATGGTGCTAAAGGATGAAGCGGCGGCTGCGCGAGCCAACATCATCGCTGAGCTCGCTCATGAACTAAGAACCCCGCTCGCCAACCTGCAACTGCACACAGAACTGCTGCGCCTCAATTCGTCGGATGCGACTGCTGTCCAGCGCTATGGCGCCGTACTCAATGCTGAGATCGGCCGGCTTACTCTTCTTGCAGAGAACGCGATTGCAGTTGCGCGCGGCGCCATTGTGTTGCCGAAGCTGGAGACGACCGTACCTGACGATTGTCTGCGCGCAATCCTCGACCGCTTCGAACCCATGCTAGCTGACGCCTCCTGCCGCGTACGTTTCACACCTGGCGCCGACAAACTGAGCCATTTCGACCGGATGTCATGGGAGCGCTGTTTCATCAATCTAATCGACAATGCTCGTAAATATGCTTCAGGCTCGGCAATTGAGATTACGACCGCGCAGACGTCCGAGATGCTGCGCCTCGACGTAAGCGATCGTGGTCCAGGCATCGCCGCCAATCAGGACGAAAAGATCTTCGAGCCATTGGAGCGCGGGACCACAACGACCAAGGCAGGGGGCTTCGGACTTGGGTTGGCTGCTGTACGTGCACTCGCCCGTCAAAACGGTGGCAATTGCTGGGTTGAGTCCACGAATCCAGGCGCCCACTTCGTGCTCACTATGCAAGCGCGACCTGTTGAGGCCGCAGCAATGGAGCACGCGTCGAAATGTTGATTTTGATAGCGGAAGACGATGCAAATCTGCGGCATGGCCTGGCGGAGCTGTTGAAGCTTGAAGGCTTTGAAGCGGTCACTGCGGAGTGCGGTTCGAGCGCCGTCGCCCTGTTCGAAAAAGTTCAGCCAGACTTCTGCATTCTGGATGTCACAATGCCGGGGCTCGATGGTTTCGAGGCGTGCAAAAGAATTCGCGAACAAAACCTGCATGTTCCTATCCTATTTCTGACCGCTCGCAATGAGGAGATCGACAGAATCCTAGGGTTGGGATTGGGGGCCGATGACTACATGGGCAAACCATTCAGCGCGCGGGAACTCATTGCGCGCATTCGGGCGATCAGCCGACGCATCGTCGATCCCGTTGCTGCCGACGGCGTCTTTATCATGTACGATTTGAGGATAGATCCGCACGCACTGCGGGCCTATCGCACCGAAATAGCCATTGAATTGTCGCCACGAGACGTCGCTGTACTTAAACTGCTGCATCATCGCGCGGGCTTCGTTGTCAGCCGCGATCAGCTTTACGACACTTGTTGGGGCCAAGAGCATTTTTCTAACAGCCGCGCGCTCGATCAATTCATCTCTACGCTCCGGCGGAAGATCGAAAGCAATCCTGCGGCTCCTCGCATCATCACAACTGTACACGGGGCCGGCTACCGCTTCGACCCCTGACTTTTATCGGCACGAGGGCTCGACCCTGACAAATTTGTTACAAACATCTTCCCGTTGAGTGACCAAACATCGACGTTGCTCCGTCAACCTGTGTCCACCAGATGGCCACCGCGTAGTGTTGGCCGGTCGTCTCACGCCTTCCGGAGGAAAACCACATGAAAAAAATTGCTATTGCCGCACTCATGACCGTCCTTTCTGCAACGTCTGCTGCGGCCCTCGAAGCGCGCTACAGCAAAGACACGACCGCACCCGCCGCCACAGCGTGGGCCACCATTGGTGATTTCTGCGGGATTTCATCGTGGCATCCAGCGCTGGAAAAGTGCGAGCTCTCGGAGAAAGACGGAGCGACGCTGCGTAAGCTGTTTCTAAAGGGCGGTGGTACGATTTTGGAGCAACTCGTCGAGCAGAACGACAAGACTATGACCCAGACCTACATAATACTGGGGGGCGTGCTCCCCGTAGCCAATTACAAGTCGACGCTGAAGGTTGTGCCTAACGGGGACGGTGCGACATACGAATGGACAGGCGCGTTCGATGCCAAAAAAGGCGTTGAGGGTGCGGAGTCCGTCAAGGTCATGACGGGCGTCTACACTGCGGGTGTCGATGCATTGGTAGACAAGTCTTCGAAGTAATTCTTTGTTGAAACCAGCCGCCGCCGTGGCAAGACTTCTGCCATGGCGGCGCGGCCGCATCCCTGCGAACCGCTACGATGCTACGGGCAAACAGTTAGACGGAAGCTTTGTATTCGATGGCCACGGCAATCTGCTCTGTCATTTTTTGACGTGAATACCTATGCGCGCGAAAAACTTGAGCGGTGGCGTAGAGACGACAACGAGGTGAGGCCACATCGTGCGATCGGCAACAAGGTCCTGATCTCACCTCGGTTTTAAGGCCGCGGGACACGCTGCACAGCCAACTTATCTTTGGTAATTGACTCGGAACCCGTTCGAGAGCTTGACGATACTCGCGTTGTTCGGCGTGAGTTTCGTCACCTTGTACCGCAACCGCTCGCCATCAGCCCACACAACTTCCATCACGCCGTCGCCGATATGACCCCACTTCCCGCGAATATTTTTCTTTCCGCCATTATACACGGAATTCAAAGTGCCAGCAGAGCCTGAGGCATTGACCGTCACGTCAAGCCACTCACGACCCCGCTTGGAATTCTTCCACTTCTCACCTGGATGCGCCCACGACGTTATATGCCATTGGCCTGCAAGATTAATTTTGGGCGGCGTTTGCTTCACGCGTTGGCACTTGTAGCGTCCTTTTTTCGAAATTCGACCCGCTGTCCAACCGGGTTCACCTTTCTTCCTGACACAACTTGCGTCTGCAGCGACCTTCGTGGGTCTGCACCAGTATTTCTTGTCGTCTTTTCTGATAAATCCGACAGTTGCCCCGCGGCCTTTCTTTGTGACACAGCGTTTTGTCCAACGCTCAAGGCGCTGTTGCGGCGTCTCATTCTTCTTGCAATTCTTGAATGCTGACCGAGCTCTTGCGTGCAGCCCCTTCGACATGGCGTCGCCTTGTCCTTTTAATTCGCGGATGATTGTGTTCAACGCTGTCAAATCGCATCTGTCGATCGCTGCATTCGCATTTCGTGCGGCAACGCGAAGCCCAACGATAGATGTTCGCAGATTGCGTCCATACATGAAGCTATCGGCCATACACTCTTTGATATCACTCGACCCAGCTGCCTCCATGATGGCCAGCGCATGAGCATCCATTTGATCCAAATTGCCAGACTTTAGGCTCGCCTCATAGCCGCGCAAAGAGGCGTCCACTTTGCCCTTCGCACGACGCAGGACTTCGGCCCGCTCTTTGAGTTGGCGATGGACTGGGGCAAAGTTTGGTTGATCAAGAAACGACGCAATACTGTTCGCCTGTCCGATGATGGCTTTCGCATCGCAGGCCTTAATATTACCGCGCGCTGTGTGCAGTAGCTGTTCGCGAACTAAGGCGACAATCTTGTCAGCACCTTCGATGAGTCCCAACGCGATCGGACAACCCACTGCTTTCTGTCGTGCTTGACGCACATAAAGTTGAACCGCTGATAGTCTTGCGCCAGTGACGCGACCTTGCGCGCGGGCCATCGCAGCCTTCGCCTTCGCCATGGCGCCACTGCAATCTCGTTCAGAAGAATTTCGCATGGCTTCGGTCGGCGCGGTTGGTCCTGCGCCTGCGCGCCCAAAACCGTGTGCGATATTGGCGGTCGCTTGTGCAAGTCCTCCCAATTGCGCCTTCGAAGCAGCCCAGTTTACCACTGCAGTTCCGCCGGGCAGAGATCGTACTGCGCCTTGCGCGGCATCAAGTATTTGAACGGCCGACCGTGCTTGCCGCAACATCGGTCCAGCCTCCCGCCAGCTATCCTCGCGTCGCTGTTGGTACTGCTCGTACGGCACGTCTTCGATTTTGCGTTGGCCGCGGCCACTCAGCATGAAACCAGTGTGGCTATTCATCAGCGTCGCGCCACTGCCATCGACTGGATCAAGGTGCGTGACTTCGACGATGCGGCCTGGGATGTGTGATTGTCCGCCAAATTCGGACACAATATCGAAAGCGGGTGCGCGAGTGCCATCCGTCGGTGTGCTGCGGCCGAGATAAATCGTTACGGGCGGTTGCTCTTTCGCCCGTGCTAGCTTGTGCCCGTGCTGTTTGCCGATGGCCGGCGCATTGAACAACACTGCTTCCGTTACCGCGCTGGGATGGTCGCTGACAAAGCGCTGAGCCATCGCGGCGCCGAGACTGTGACCTGTTACGGTGTCACCGCGATATTTGTTCGCCCATTTGGCTAGCTTTGCTTTGTGGGCG
>JAJFHI010000107.1 GCA_021775715.1 Hyphomicrobiaceae bacterium
AGCGGGACGGTTCCACCGGTCAGGCCCTTTGCCGTACACATGATATCGGGCGAAACGCTGGTCTGCTCCATGGCAAACATCGTTCCCGTGCGGCCCCAGCCAGTCATGATTTCATCGGCTATTAGCAATGCATTGTGTGTATCTAGAACACGTTTCAGCCCAGCGATAACGTCTGCTGAATACATCGCCATACCGCCGGCGCCAAGAACGAGGGGTTCAATCAAAAGAGCTGCAACAGGCGTTTGTTGACAAATCTGATCTAGCGCGTCGATTGATGCCTGTTCGCGGCCGGCCGAGGGAAACGGAATGCGGGCTCCGTCGAACAACAGGGGTTCATAGGCAGCGTTGAAAACGCCGCGCGCGCCAGCCGACATCGCAGCAACCGTGTCGCCGTGATAGGCATGTTCGAAGGCGACGATTTTGCTGCGCGCTTCGCCGCGGTTACGCCAATAACCAAGTGCCATTTTAAGTGCGACTTCGACAGCCGTTGAACCGCTGTCGGAGAAGAACACACGGGCGAGACCCGGCGGTGCGATCTCGATCAACCGGCTTGCCAAACGTTCGGCGGGATCGTGTGTGAACCCTGCAAAGATTACCTGATCAAGGTGCTCGGCTTGTGTCTTGATCGCTTCGACGATACGCGGATGACGATGGCCGTGTGTCACCACCCACCACGACGAGATGGCGTCAAAAATGCGTTTGCCATCAGTTGTCTCAAGCCACGCGCCGTTGCTTTTTGCGATGTTGATCGCAGGAGGCGCGATTGCGTGTTGAGTAAACGGGTGCCAGACTTTGGACGTGGTTGGGTCGTAGTCGGTCAAGCGGCACCTTCCTCAGACGTTGCAAAGAAACGCGCAACATCGAAGTTGTTCGAGAAGGCCCGCCGCAGCGTGTTGGCGTTCAGTGGATTGCAGATTGGCATGCGGCCCAGGTGGGTCGTGTTGCCGAAGTTGATAACGGCATCTTCAGTAGCGCCGTCTTTGTCGCCAATAAAGGCAACACCCAGGACCGGGATGTCGCACGCCTGCAAGGCGAACAGCGACAACAGCGTGTGATTGATCGTGCCAAGGCTGGTGCGGGCACACAGGACAACCGGGATCTGCCAGCGCGCAAGCAATTCAATTTGTAGCGTTTTGTGCGTTAAAGGCACCATGAGACCGCCAGCCAATTCGATGACCAATGGACTGATGGGTGTTCCGTTTGGCGGCACGAGATTGGTTGTATCGATCGCGACGTTGTCGATCTCGGCCGCGCGATGCGGTGAGCACGGCGTCATCAACCGATGGGCTTCGGCATGAATGCGGTCGGGCTTTAGCTGGCCAAGATGGGCCACGGCATCTCTGTCGGTGCCGCCGGTAATACCTGCCTGAATAGGTTTCCAGTAGGTGCCGCCGCTTGCAGCCGTTAATGCGGCGGCGAAAACGGTTTTGCCGATGTTGGTGTCGGTACCGGCAATGACGACGGCGTTTGTTACCTGTGCGCCGCTCATGCTGCCAGGTCCGCAAGTGAGGTCTGCAGCGCAACCACGAGACGATCGACGTCGTCCGACGTCGCGTTCAATGTTAGCGTTATACGCAAACGTGCCGTGCCTTCGGGAACTGTTGGTGGGCGCACGGCGCGGATATCAAAGCCTTGTGCCTGCATGGCCTCCGCGAGCTGTAATGCGCGCACATCGGTGCCCACTATAATTGGTTGGATCGGGCTGCTGGTGACGGTTACACCTTCAAGCAATTTGAGCTTCTCACCTGCATGCGCGATCAAAGCGTGCAGTTTTTTCCGGCGGCCAGGATCAGCTTTCGAAAGCATCAACGAGACGCGCACAAGGGCTGCAACTAAAGGCGACGGTGCAGTTGCATAAATGAACGGGCGGCTGCGGTTGATCATGAAATCCAGCAGCATTTTTGGGCCCGTTACCAACGCGCCCATGACACCGAGAGCTTTGCCACATGTGTGCAGAGATATGATGTTGTCGCGGCCTTCGAGGTGGGCTCCGAGACCACGACCGTCGGGGCCGAGAATGCCGGTCGCGTGTGCTTCATCAAGCATAAGCATGGCGTCGTGGTGATCGGCGAGTCCGACGAGGTCGTCGAGTGGCGCCTTGTCACCGTCCATCGAATAGATGGTCTCAATGGCGATCCATACCTGGCCAAGTCCGTCGGATCTGCGCCATGACTGGATCGCATCTTCGATGGCTTGCGCATTGTTGTGCGGAACCTCGACAGCTTCGGCGCGGCTTGCCGAAATGCCGTCGTGGGCACTGGCATGGATCAGTGCGTCGTAAATGATGAGGTCACCACGTTGCGGCAAGGCCGCGAACAGCGCGCTGTTCGCGACAAACCCGCCACCGAAGAACAGCGCAGCTTCACTGCCGAAATGCGCGGCGGCTTCTGTTTCCAAGGCCTCGTGTTCGCGCGTGTTTCCGCGCAGCAATCGCGAGCCACCCGAGCCGACAGCTACACCGCGTGAAAGCGCGTGCTGTGCGGCTGAGGCAAGTTCAGGTGAGCTGGCAAGTGCCAGATAGTCGTTTGATGCGAAGTCGATGCCGAGACGGGGCTGAAGCGATCTTAGCCTGTTGCGCCGTTCCAGTGCCATAAGCGCACGGGCGTGCGGGCCATCTGCGTCTTTGTGCAGGCCCTTGTTGCCATTGTCGCCCGTGTCATGGTCTGTCATCAGCCGTTGGTTTTACTCATTTTACGCGTCGGCGGCAGCTTTGCAGGTGTCGGATTTTGGCGTCACCAAAGGTTCGAGACCGAGACGGTCGAACAGCGCTGTGTCGGCATCTTCCTCCGGATTGTCGGCGGTCAGCAATGTGTCGCCGACGAAGATCGAGTTGGCACCGGCAAAAAAGCATAATGCCTGGGTTTCATCCGTCATGTTCGTTCGGCCGGCAGACAAGCGTACAAATGACTTCGGCATCATGATGCGGGCAACGGCAATCGTGCGCACGAAAGAGACGGCGTCTATTTGGTCGACTTTGCCAAGCGGTGTGCCTTCGATCGGGATCAGCATGTTGATCGGAACGCTGCCAGGATGCTCTGGAAGGTTCGCCAATGTCACCAACATGTCGACGCGGTCGTCCTGCGTTTCGCCCATGCCGATGATGCCGCCTGAGCAGACATTGATCCCGGCGCCACGCACGCGCTCCAAAGTTTCAATACGCTCTTCAAAGCTGCGTGTTGTAATGATTTCTTTGTAGTAGCGCGATGAGGTATCAATGTTGTGGTTGTAATAATCGAGCCCGGCGCCCTTCAGCTTGGTGACGTCGTCTTCCGACAACATACCAAGTGTCATGCATGTTTCCATGCCGAGCGATTTGACGCCCTTGACCATAGCAATAATGGAATCCATGTCGCGGTCTTTTGGGCGCGTCCAGGCAGCGCCCATACAGTAGCGGTCCGCGCCGTTGTCACGCGCCTTGCGGGCTTCAGCCAGAACGCGCTCGACTTCCATCATCTTGGACGCCTTGAGGCCGGTGTCGTACCGCGATGACTG
>JAJFHI010000108.1 GCA_021775715.1 Hyphomicrobiaceae bacterium
CACTGCCATAGTTCTTACACCTTAAGATTGGGCCGGCGCGATGAACTCGTGCCGGCCTTTTTTTAGCGGCGGCGTTCGCAGTTGCAGCATCTGGATGCCAGCCAAACGCTGACTACGATTACAAATTCAAGACCTGCGAAGAAAAGGTCGGCGCATGAAATCGGCATATTCGTGGATTAAGATCTCTGTTGGGGATCGAACGAATAGAATTCGATAAGCAAACAAAAAGATCGAAACGATCAAAAAAGATAAAGAGGAAACGCGTGAACAGGCTTTCAATTGGGTATGCTGCCCTGCTTGCAGCAATGATGATCACAGGTGGTGTGACAACCGTTTCGGCCGAGGAAGAGCTCGCCCCCACAGTTTTCAAGACTGAAGATGGGGCGCTTCTTGCTGCCAAGGGTTCCGAAAAAGATGAAGGTAAATGGATGACGCCGGATGGCGATCCCTCTTACAAAATTGAAGCCGGTAGAAAGACAGACTGGTTCACGTATTCTGGTTTCCGCAGGTATCATTCAGAATGCCATGTTTGCCACGGGCCTGAAGGTGTTGGTTCGACCTATGCGCCAGCACTTACCACGACGCTCAAGACGATGAGTTATTCCGATTTTGTCGGTGTGATCGCGAGCGGTCAGAAGAATGTTTGGCGTCAAAGTAACTCGATTATGCCAGCGCTCGGCGATAACAAGAACGTCATGTGCTACATCGACGATATTTACATCTACCTGAAAGCACGATCTGACGGTGCTTTACCACGGGGACGTCCGTCACGTAACGAAGAAAAGCCCCAGACAGCCAGAGACTTCGAGAACTCTTGTCTTGAAGGGTAGGTGCAGCATGGTTCGGTTGTTCGAAAAACTCGTAACGCATTTGGGTAAGCTGTTTTTGGGCGCTATCGTCGCCATCAGCTTCGGCAGTTCCGCAGCATTGGCTGCTGACGGTAACAAAGCTGATCTCGTCAACAGAAGTATTCTGCGCGTTTGCGCAGACCCAGCCAACTTACCGTTTTCTGGAAAAGACAAGCCAGGTTTTGAAAATAAAATAGCGGATATTGTTGCAGAAGAACTGAATGTGCCCGTCGAGTACACTTGGTTTCCGCAGGCGACAGGATTTATTCGTCGGACATTGTTTGCTAAACGCTGCGATGTTGTGCTGGGCTTTGCCCAAGGCGATGAAACGGTGCTCAACACCAACCATTACTACACTTCGACCTATGCCTTTATTTATCGCAAGGGCCAGGGGCTTGATGGCTTGGAAGCGCTTTCAGATCCGCGTCTCAAGACCAAGAAAATTGGCATTATTGCTGGAACACCACCGGCAACAATCATGGCTAAGTTGGGTTTGATTGCAAACGCGCGTCCCTATCATCTCACCGTTGATCGGCGCCATTTCTCGCCTGCAGAAGAGATGACCAAAGAACTGAGATCAGGCGAGATTGATGTCGGAATCTTGTGGGGCCCGATGGCTGGTTATTTTGCTCAACGCGGCGGTGAGGAGCTGACCGTCGTGCCGATGGTAAAAGAGACAATTGGCCCGCGCATGGCATTTCGCATTACGATGGGTGTGCGCCGGTCCGATACCACGTGGAAGCGTCAACTCAACGAAATCCTCACCAAACGCAAACCCGACATTGATAGGGTATTATCCGACTATGGCGTGCCGCTTGTCGAAGGCGTGCTGCGTTAGGTGGAATGAGGCTTGGTTTTTCGTCTCTGTTTCGCGTTCCAATCGTACGTCTGCGATCCGCGAACACCTCAAAAAGGGTGTTCGCGCTTTTTTGTTTTTGGCATCTGTCTCGCAGCTGGCAGCAATTTGCTGTGGTCTCGCAGCGTTGACGTTTCGTCCGGCCCTTTTAAGTTAGTAAAAAAAATGCGACAGCATTAAATACGCAAAAATTTAAGGCGCACACGGCTGAAATTGAGGCAGAGCTATAATGCCGACATAGAAACGGTAGGCATCTGTCAGCGAGGGGAGAACACCAGTGGGCATGAGCTTTGAAAAGAACGGGCAAGGCAAACGTTTCATAGTCGCAAGTGTTGCGATTGCGCTCGCCGTTACCGTGACAGCAGGCATATGGCTTTGGCACGCGCCTTTGTCGTCAACCATTGTTGCGGATGACACGACGTCAGCGCCGTCTGTCGTGACATCGGATTCGACGGCAACGCCTGATGCATCCGAGTCGACGGCTGACCTCGTTGGCGGCGACATTACGCGGATTGGCAATGACAAGGGCGACCCGTCCGTTGCCGAGCCTGCGGATTACCGAATGAGTGATTTCCGCAAACCCGTCCCAACGACACTGAAGGGCGCGCGCGTGATTTCGGTTTCGGATGCAGAAGAAGTTTACTCCGGGAAACAGGCCGTGTTTCTTGATGTTTACCCAAGCCCGCCTAAACCACCAAATTTGCCAAAAGGCACGATCTGGCGTGAGCGTAAGCACGAGACGATCAAAGGTGCATTGTGGATGCCAAACGTCGGATATGGCGTGTTGTCGAAAAGCTTTGACGCGTATTTTCGCGCGGGCTTGAAGGCTGTGGCGGGAGAAGATAAGGCGAAGCCGTTGGTGTTTTTTTGTCTGCGCGATTGCTGGATGTCGTGGAATGCTGCTAAGCGCGCCGTCGAGTGGGGCTACACCAAAGTGATCTGGTTCCCCGAAGGTGTTGATGGCTGGCGCGAGTTCAACAACGAGACCGAGAGAGTTACAGCAATGAAGTTCGCTGGCTAGGATTGTGGTAAGTTTTTTGAGTTCACGCGCCTTCCTAATGCGCTACCGCTTCGCTAATTGAGCGCCATTCCCCGTTTGACCGGGAAATCCAAGTGAGTTCCGCGAATTGGTTGGTAGTGGTTTCTTGAGATGTTGCAAGGTGTGGATGGCGGAGTTTGTTTTGCCTCACGGTATTCCACGCTGTCGCTCGGGCCTCCGGCAGAATGCTGCAACGCAGCAGGTCGGGTGCTCCCCGGCCCCGTTCGGAGCCTGCCCACAGGGCAGAATAGCTTAAGGACAAAACAACTTTTGCGATGATGTGAGCGACACGCGAGCGCGTGAATCGGCAGCGCAAAAGTCACGACGAATAGCGTGAGCGCTAATTGATCATCTGAGCGCGAATGGCTTGGGCCAGAGCGTAGACACGTTGCCCAATGATGACGGGGATCTCACAGGCAAATGGAATGTTCTGCTGGCGCTCCTCGAAGACGCGAGCGTCCCAATCATATTTGACCTGCGCTTGTTTTGCCGCCTTATTGGCTTCCGCGCTTTTGCCCGCATCACGTCGTAGGGCAGTAAGCTCGGTGCTCTTCACCTGCAGCTGATCTGCACGGGCCCTCTGACGTGCCTGATAGCGCTCAATACCACGAACAACAGAGCGTCTGGTGATATTGGCACTGTCGAAGGCACCGGCGAACAGTAAGGTCAGTGCTTCATCACGCTTGTCTTCAGGATGTGCTTTGGCAAAATCTTCGATGGCTTTTTCGACTTCGGTAAGCTCAACGCGGCGGCTGACGATAAACGGTACTAGCTTGCGTACAGCATCATCGCGATAAATATCTTTGATCTCTTCAATGGCTGGGCCGTCCCACATTGCTGTCGGGCTGAGGTTCATAACCTTAGCCTGGACGCACGGCCACGTCTTTTCGTCGGCTTTGGCCGCGTCTTGGGCATGAGCGCCAGCAACGGCGACAACACTGAGACTGGCAATCAATGCCAATCTTTTAAGTGACTTGCAAAGTACAGCGGCAACGATTGGTTTCATTGTACGATTTTTATTCATTTCGTTAATCACCCTTTTCCGCCGGGCCCACCGCGGCGACCAATCAAACCTTTGGACGGATTGTAAGCGTAGATGGCCGCGCCCAGGAACGCGATGGTACAGCCAAGCACAACCAAAAGCGCCTCGCCATTGAACTGTCCCTCGAAGGCATAACGGATCAGCTCGACGGCGTGGCTGAAAGGGTTGAAGCGGCAGACCGCCGCCAAAACCGGGCTCGATTCTTCGACGCGCCAAATTGGGTAGAGCGCGGAGGAGGCAAAGAACATCGGGAAGATGACG
>JAJFHI010000109.1 GCA_021775715.1 Hyphomicrobiaceae bacterium
AAAGGGCTGGCCAGTTGTGGTAAATTGCCCATATAACCGCCAGATTAGCCAAGGCGCTTTGTGGCGCCGCGATTCCATGTCCGCGCGCATGCGCAAAGCGAGCAAACGCATAGATGGTCACCCTCGTAGACAACCGGCCCCGCCACCCCGAGAAAGCCGCGCGCCCAGACACGCCGCGGCTTGAGAAACCAGATTGGATCCGGGTACGCGCGCCAGTCTCGCCGGAGTATGCAAAAACGCGTACGATCGTGAAGGAGAACGGGCTGCACACGGTCTGCGAAGAGGCGGGCTGTCCAAACATCGGCGAATGCTGGAGCAAACGCCACGCCACCATGATGATCATGGGTGACACCTGCACACGAGCCTGCGCATTCTGCAATGTGCGCACCGGTATGCCAGAACCGCTCAACCCACAAGAACCTGAAAACGTTGCCAAGGCCGTTGCAAAACTTGGTCTGCGCCACGTTGTGATCACGTCGGTTGACCGCGATGACCTCGACGATGGTGGTGCGCAGCATTTCGCGGATGTGATTGCTGAAATTCGCAAGGCTAATCCAGGCACGACAATTGAAATCCTGACGCCAGACTTCCTGCGCAAGCCCGGCGCTCTGGAAATTGTGGTGGCGGCAAAGCCTGACGTGTTTAACCACAACCTCGAAACGGTCCCGGGGCTCTACCTTAAAATCCGTCCGGGCTCACGTTACTTCCACTCGCTGCGTTTGCTGCAACAGGTTAAAGAGCTTGATCCAACGATGTTCACCAAGTCGGGTATCATGGTGGGGCTTGGCGAAGAGCGCGAAGAAGTGCTGCAGGTGATGGATGACATGCGAGCTGCCGGAATCGACTTCCTGACGATCGGACAGTATCTGCAGCCAACGCGCAAACACGCGGAAGTCAAACGCTTCGTCAAGCCGGAAGAGTTTGAAGCCTATGCGCGCACAGCGCGTGCCAAAGGGTTCCATCTGGTGTCATCAAGCCCATTGACGCGCTCGTCGTACCACGCAGACGAAGACTTCGCGCGTCTGCGTGAATCTCGTTTGGCAGCATTGGGACGCTGATCCCTTTTCCGGAAGAGACATCGATTGCCAAAATTTCGCACACAGCGGCCCGTCGCAGCCCGACCCGAACAGATGTTTGCGGTGGTGGCGGACGTCGAACGCTATCCGGAATTTTTACCGCTATGCGATGACCTGAAAGTTCTATCGCGCACTAAAACGGATGATGGCGTTGAGGTGCTCAATGCCACCATGTCTGTCGGCTATAAAACTGTGCAGGAAAGTTTCAGCACCCGCGTTTCGATGCGCGAAGGTGAAAACCGCATTTTAGTTGAGTATCTCGACGGGCCGTTTCGCTATCTGGAAAATCGCTGGCAGTTCGATGCCTTGCCGGAAGGTGGCTGCTCAATCGATTTCTATATTGATTACGAATTCCGCAACCCGATGCTCGGCCTTCTTGTCGGCGCGATGTTTGACAAGGCCTTCCGGAAATTTTCAGAAGCCTTCGAGGCGCGGGCTTATGAGGTCTATGGGCGTATAGCTCCCGAGCAATCGATTTCGTCGTCGACCTAGGTTTCCAAGCAACGAATTAGCATCCCAGGGTTTGTCCGGAGGGTGACAATTGGGGTGCGGCGTTAGAAAACGCTCAACTAATCTCCAACAACCCGCAACACCAGCGCCAAAGCCGCTTTGACGGTTTCCTCGCGGACTTTGCCGCGGCCAACGTCGCCGAATTCTCGACGTTCGCTGATGAGGCGACCGTCGCGCGTCGCTGCCGCAAGGTACACAAGCCCGACAGGTTTGTCGTCACTGCCGCCACCGGGGCCCGCGATTCCCGTAACAGCCACTGACACATTTTCACCTGACACCTTGATTGCACCACGAGCCATCGCTTCAGCAACTTCCACGCTGACCGCCCCATGAGCTTCGAGCAGTGTCGCCGCAACGCCGAGCGTCTCGGTCTTTGCCAGGTTCGAATATGTTACGTAGCCGCGATCAAAGACCTCAGACGATCCCGCGATTTCTGTCACAACGCCTGCAATTGTCCCGCCGGTACAACTTTCAGCTGTCACCAACTTCAACCCGCGAGAGCGCAGTGTCATGAGGACGTCATTGGCTGTTGTAACGAGTTCGAGTGAAAACACAGGGCAGCTCACATCACTAATCGGGTCAAGATGAAGCTAACACAAGTCTGCCGTCCAGTGGTCACACACAAGAAAAAGGTGCGCTGGGCAAGCGCACCTCTTCTTAATCGGAGAGATATTTGAGAGAGAGTTCGGCGCAGTGTCTAGGCTGCGGCGACCAGTTTTTCTGCGTGACCCAACATATCGTCGAGCACACTCCGGCATTCATTACCCATCACGCTTGTGGCGCGCTCTTGGGCATCCTGCCAAATTGGATAAGCGTCTTGTAAAATCTTCTGACCTTGCGAAGTCAGATGCAGACCGCGTCCACGTCGTCCGGCCGGTGGATCCATAATGATATGGCCCAGCGCCAGAAGCCGCTTCAAGTTGCGCGACAGCGTCGATTTTTCAATATCCAACTCGGTCCCGATCTCGACAGCTGTGATGCCGTCGCGAGATGCAAGCTGTGCCAACAAAGTATATTGGCTAGCCGTAATACCCAGCGGGCGCATTGCGTCGTCGTAAACCCGCGTAATGATGCGAGACAACTGGCGAACCCTGGAAGCCAGGCACGTGCCGGATGTATTGGTGGCGATTTCCGCCATATTCGAATCATCAGCAACAACGTCGTTCTGTTGAAGTGAATCTGGTGTCATCATGTTCATTCTTAACCCCCGCGTCGCCTATGATCATACAACGCACTACAATTTGGAATGCCGCGATTCTGGCAGGGGGGTCAATCGACAGGGGTGGCCGGAAAGCTTCAGTTAGATAGGCAACACGAGTGTGGCCGTCGCAATCGCCGCGATTCCCTCCTTGCGGCCGGTAAAGCCAAGGCCTTCTGTTGTGGTCGCTTTGACACCAACACGGTCCACTCGAATGCCAAGAATGGAGCTGATGCGCTCGCGCATGGCGTCACGATGAGGGCCGATTTTCGGTGTTTCAGCGAGAACCGTCATATCAACGTTGGTAATGCGGCCGCCACGGGCAACCACCCGGTTTACGGCGTCCACCAGAAATATGTCGGAGGCAGAGCCTTTCCATTTGGGATCTGTTGGCGGGAAGTGGGCGCCAATATCGCCATCGCCCAATGCGCCAAGAATGGCGTCGGTCAGAGCATGCAAAACGACATCGGCATCGGAGTGACCATCTAGGCGGTGTGTGTGCTGGATTTTTATGCCGCCGAGCCAAACATGATCACCGTCTGCAAACCGATGCACGTCGAAACCGTTACCAACTCGTGTTTCTGTGGATGATTGACTGTCATCACTCGATTGCAGTTTGCTGGCGGCCAATTGCATATCCTCCGGCGTAGTGAGCTTGAAATTGTCTGCGCTGCTGACAACGATGGTGACATCCAAGCCCGCCCATTCAGCCACCGACGCATCATCAGTAAAAGTGTGCTGACCAGTTGTTGCTGCCAGTTCATGAGCTTTGAGAATATCGGAAAACGGAAATCCTTGCGGTGTTTGCGCCAGCCAGTGGTCATTGCGTGGAATTGTCACCTCGATCCGCCCATCTGCACCAGAGCGTTTCAGAGTGTCCGCGAGGGGTGCTGCAGCGATTGCACAACGCCCGGCTTCCACCTCCGTAATTACGCTATCGATTGTCTCTGCCATCACAAACGGGCGCGCAGCATCGTGGATCAGTACGGCATCAATACCTTGGTCCCTAAGGGCAGAGAGGCCGGCGAGCACCGATGCCTGACGGCTGTCGCCGCCAAAGACTGGCGATCGCATCTTTTCCGGCGCCAGGCTGCAAACCACTTCGGCATATCTGTCCGTATCGTCTTTATGGATAACAACCTGAACACAAGTGACGCCGGGATGGTCCAAAAACTGGGCAAGGGTACGCTGCAACACGCTTTTTCCGGCCAGGTCCACATACTGTTTGGGTTGATAGCTTCGGGCCGTTCGGCTGGCACTCGAAGCGTCTGCGGCGCGCGCACCGCGGCCAGCGGCAACAATAAGTGCAGCAATTTTCATGTTCAGGGCGGTCTCCAAAATCAAATCGCCACAGGCTTTTATGCGGTTTTCGGCGTCCGCCCCATCAATAAATGGCAGGACTTCGTTGGAAAACACAAAGTGCAACAATGTGGCCCACTTGCAATCATCAACACTTCAGCACATACTGCCTATTCCAAGGGCATTAAATAAATTGCACAAAAAATGAGCAAAGAGCCTGACATGGCTTCAAAACCCGGCGTTTTCGAGGACTTTGCTGAGATCGCCAATCCGGTATTTCTGGCGCCAATGTCGGGCGTGAGCGATCTGCCGTACCGCCGCTTGGCCGTAACGTTAGGCGCCGGTGCGGTCGTCTCAGAAATGGTCGCAAGCTCCGAACTGGTCCGAGGGCGGTTGGTTGATCAACGAAAAGCCCAAACCGATGGGCTCCAGCCGGCCATTGTGCAGTTGGCAGGACGTGAGGCGCATTGGATGGCTGAGGGCGCGCGGGTCGCCGAAGATCTGGGCGCTGACGTCATCGACATCAATATGGGATGTCCTGCGCGCGAAGTAACGGGACGACTGTCTGGTAGCGCCTTGATGCGTGACCTCGACTTTGCACTGACTTTGATTGAGGCAACGGTCGCGGCCACCAGCAAACCGGTGACGCTTAAGATGCGGCTTGGCTGGGACAACGCAACCCGCAATGCGCCAGAGCTTGCACGCCACGCGGAAGCCGCCGGCGTCAGACTGATCACTGTGCACGGCCGCACACGCAATCAGTTCTTCAAAGGCGACGCTGATTGGTCAGCCGTTCGTGCTGTTAAGGACGCTGTAAAAGTTCCGGTAATCGTCAATGGTGATATTTGCAGCGCCGAGGATGCGCTTGCAGCGCTTGCAGCGTCTGGCGCAGACGGTGTGATGGTCGGACGCGGCGCATATGGCCGGCCGTGGCTGCCGGGCCAGATCGCCGAAGCTATGGCAACTGGACGTGATCCTGGTCCACCGGCGTTCGCCAGGCAGGCTGCAATCGCAATCGAACACGTTGATGCAATGCTTAGCCACTATGGCACATTTCTCGGTCTCAGGAATGCCCGCAAGCACATGGGTTGGTATCTCGAAAGCAGCGGCTTTTCAGGATCAGCCCTGAAAGCCCGCCGGCGCCTGTTGTGCACCGACGACGAACCAAAAAGCGTGTTGCGCAATCTCGCTGATGTCTACAATCAAGTCGAAGAGGCAACAGTATGAGCAACTCTGTTGACTCTGCGATAAAGAAAAACGGCAGGAGCACAGTGGCGCGTATATCCGCTGCAAAGTTCACACAACAAACGGCACTGCTTGAAACACTGCCGCACCCCATTGTCGTTCTTGGGCCCGACAACGTTTTTGTCTACGCCAATTCGGCGGCGGAAATTTTCCTCTCAGTCAGTGCGACGATCCTGAAACGCCAGCGCCTGGAAGATGTCGTTGCTTTCGGATGTCCGTTGATTGCACTTGTGGACCAAGTGCGCCGGCAGGGTGCGTCCGTGAACGAATACGGAATAGATATCTTGTCGCCGCGCTTTACCTCGCCAAAACTTGTCGACGTTTTTGGTGGACTTCTCAACGACAGCACAGATGAAATTGTATTGATGCTGCAGCAGCGCGAAATGGCGCAGATGATCGAGCGTCAGTTGACACACCGTGCCGCAGCTCGGTCCGTTTCGGGCATGGCAGCCGTCATGGCACATGAGATCAAAAACCCGTTGTCGGGTATTCGTGGTGCGGCTCAGTTGTTGGAGCCGGGTCTTAGCGACGAAGATCGCGCATGGTCTCAGCTTATTTGCACAGAAACCGACCGCATTCGTGACCTTGTTGACCGTATGGAGGTGTTCGGCGACGAGCGGCCACTTACCAAAGAAGATGTCAACATTCACGACGTAATTGATCATGTCTGCCGATTGTCGGAGACGGGTTTTGGCCGGGGCGTGACGATCGTCTGCGATTTCGATCCATCCTTGCCGTTGGTTCCCGGCAACCGGGACAAGCTTGTCCAAGCGTTGTTGAACCTCGTCAAAAACGCGGCTGAGGCATTCAAAGCAGAACATGAAAACCGGCGGATCGTTATTCAGACTTCTTTCAGGCCGGGTATACGTTTGTCGGTTCCTGAATCATCAGAGCGGGTCAATCTGCCGTTGATGATTCAGATTCATGACAACGGCTCGGGCGTACCGGAACACTTACGTCCACACATGTTTGATCCGTTCGTAACAACCAAGACGAACGGCACAGGGTTGGGGTTGGCCCTGGTAGCAAAAATTATCGGTGACCATGGTGGCGTCATCGAGTGTGACAGCGACGACAGCAAAACAAGTCAAACAACATTTCGCATTCTTCTTCCGATGAAGGATGCGATGAAACGCCGTCTCACTCCGAAGGATAGAGGATAGGAATGGCTCAGGGCTCAGTACTGATTGCCGACGATGACAGCGCGATACGCACCGTTCTAAACCAGGCGCTGG
>JAJFHI010000110.1 GCA_021775715.1 Hyphomicrobiaceae bacterium
AATCATAGAGCGCAACCCAAGCCCCAGTAATCGACGCCGTCCGCGTTCCGCCATCGGCCTGGATGACATCGCAATCGACCGTGATCTGGCGTTCGCCAAGTTTTTTCATGTCAACGACAGCGCGCAGCGACCGGCCAATCAAACGCTGGATTTCTTGCGTCCGGCCCGATGGGCTGCCTTTCGTGACTTCGCGACGCATACGGTCATGCGTCGAACGCGGAAGCATCGCGTATTCGGCCGTCACCCAGCCGCTGCCCTTGCCCTTCATCCATGGCGGTACGCGTTCTTCAAGGCTGGCGGTGCACAAAACGTGCGTATTGCCGAATTTGATGAGGCAGGAGCCCTCAGCATGCATGGATACGGCACGCTCGATTGAAACGCGGCGGAGTTCGTCAGGTTGGCGATTGGATGGGCGCATATTGGCGTTATTTCTTTCTTGGATTGATATTGGGGCCGGACACTAGTGCGGAATGCGGGTGCTGTCGATGATATTGACCACCCTCTCTCACACCCGTAGGATTCAACGGTAAACCCACGTTTGAGCGACCAAACCATCTCAATGAACATATCCGACCAAATCTCTGGCCTCTCGTCGCTGGACACACGTTCGCGTACTGTCCTGCGCCAGATTGTTGAGAGTTACCTCTCGACCGGTGATCCCGTCGGATCGCGCAACCTGGCGCGTGCGCTGCCCATGACGTTATCGCCGGCCTCAATCCGTAACGTGATGTCGGACCTCGAGCAGCTTGGCCTTATTTATGCCCCGCACACATCGGCCGGACGCATGCCAACTCAATCGGGACTGCGCCTGTTTGTTGATGGCCTGCTGGAAGTTGGGGATCTCGCCGACGATGAACGCCGCAAGATCGAAGCGCAGATCGGCGGTCAGGGGCAAAGCTCTGTTGACCACGTGCTCAACGAAGCAAGTGAACTGATTTCCGGCCTGTCACATTGCGCCGGCGTTGTCCTGACCGAGAAACAAAGTACCGCGCTCAAACACATCGAGTTCGTGCCGCTGGAACCAGGCAAAGCCCTAGCGGTACTGGTCGGTGAAGACCAGAATGTTGAAAACCGGGTCATTGACCTGCCCAAGGGCCTACCCACATCGGCGCTTATAGAGGCCGCGAACTACCTCAATGCCAACATCCTCGGCATGACGATGTCGCAAGCAACCAAGCATCTTGAAAAGGAAATGACGGTTGCACGGGCGGAACTGGACGGATTGGCGCAAAAGGTCATCGAAGCCGGGCTGGCGGAGTGGTCCGGCGACCTTGGCGATCGCAAAAGCCTGATTGTTCGCGGCCAGTCCAATCTACTGAAAGATCTCCATGCAACCGAAGACCTGGACCGGATCCGGTTGCTTTTCGATGACATCGAATCCAAAAGTGACCTCGTGCAGATATTGGACCTTGCCGATCAAGCCGACGGAGTGCGCATCTTTATCGGCTCGGAGAACAAACTTTTCTCCCTGTCGGGCTCATCGCTGATTGTGGCGCCTTTCAACGATGACACCCGTAAAACGGTAGGTGTTGTGGGAGTGATCGGGCCGACCCGGCTCAACTATGCGCGGATAATCCCTATGGTGGACTATACCGCGCGGCTGATAAGCAAGTTGCTGACTTGATTTGCCCACCCAGTCACTGATATCGAAGCAGTTCTCCAATTGTTGATCTGCGCGGGAGCGCACATTGCGGCCCGTCAACCGTGTCGTTGCCGCGACTGTCATGCGAAACGGAATTGAAATGAGCGACGACACAAACCCAAACGCCGGCCCGAACGCAACTCCACCGCCGGGCGAAGGTCAAAAACCGGGCTCGGGACCTGGAGGTCAATCGAACGTGCCTCAGCCGGATCTGACACAGGCCGCCGCCACTGATGATGCAAAACAGGCGGAGGAAAACCTAAGCGAGCTGGCGGATGCGCTGCTCAACGATCCTTTGCTAGCTGCTGAAGCGGCAACCGCGCACCTCGAAGCTGAAGTTGCTGAACTGAAAGATCAATTGACGCGCTCGCATGCCGACATCCAGAACCTACGCCGTCGGCATGAAAAAGAACTCGAAGACATGGGTAAATATGCGGTGCGCAAGTTTGCCCAGGACATCGTGGGTATTGCGGATAACTTTGCACGCGCCAAGGAAGCCGTGAAACCGGAAGACGCGGAAAACAACGCATCCGTCAAAGGGCTTCTCGAAGGCGTGACGATGATGGACCGTGAATTCCTCAACGTTCTGGAAAAGCACGGCGTCAAGCGTATTGATTCCGAGGGCCAGCCGTTCAATCCGCACAAGCATCAGGCGATGATGGAGCAGGACGATCCGAGTAAGCCATCAGGCACAGTTCTGCAGGTGTTCCAGGCTGGTTATGAAATTGCGGAGCAAGTTCTGCGTCCGGCGATGGTCATTGTCTCAAAGGGTGGCCCCAAAATGCCGAAACCTGAAGCGGAAAAGCCCGCACCAAAGCGGCCGACACTTAAAATACCAGGCTATGACGATGATGACCTGGATGATGATGAAGATGACGGCGCACCACCGCCAATCGATCAGATGTAGGGACATCAAGGTCGTTGAATTGAGACCGGGCGTTGCCAAACGCCTGGTCTTTTTTGCGCAGTTTACCCCAGTGGCCGTTCCGGCATCATAAGGCCCGAACGCGTGTTAAGGTATCGTGAACCTGCCTGCACATAGGCAATTCTGATCCCGCGGCGGTACCCATGATAATCGTGTCCGAGACCCCCGACAAACTGGTGCTGGAAAAATGCACTCAGACTGGCGCAGTGGTGGCAGCACTTGTTGCAACGGCACTCGCTGTGATCTTCATTTTATTTGGCGATCGCCTATCGCTCGAGCAGGTCTACGTATTGGGTCTTGGCATTTTCTTCATGATGCTCGCGAGCATCTGTCTGGCGCGAAAACTGCGCACGGTTTTCGACCGCCCAAACCGGATGATCACTCAACAGACGGTGCCGTTTATTCGACGCATGCCACTGGAAGCCGACCCGAAGACTTTCCCGCTCACAGCAAACGTGCGCGTTGTCACCGACAGAACAACTCGCAAGCCCCACAAACATGCCGACGACAAGCGCTCCCACGTCTTCATCGAAGGCAACAACGATGGCGGACGGCCGTGGCGTTTCAAAGTCGGCGACGCGGCAGGTGCGGGCACCGCTGAGACGGTAGCGCAGCGGATTAATGATTGGTTGCGGCTTTGAACATTTTGGTCACTCAAACGCTTCCTCAAAGCGATCAAGACGAAATGGTTTTCGCATTCTGCCCGTAGCGAAAAACTGCTCGCAGAAAAGCGCTCTACCCTCAAACCGTCACCCTTCTCAGGGTCAGATTGATCCGGCCGCCATCCGGCAACACATCACGCACGACATCCGATGTGCCGACCATCACCTTATCGATGCCGTGGTAGGCTTGGCGCGATGCCCCGCCAAGCACGACGACATCTCCGGATTCCAGGTTCAAGCGCTCCTTTTTGTCCGCCCGCTTAAGTCCACCGACATGAAACCGGGCCGTGTCGCCAAGTGACACCGAGATTACCGGCGCGTCTTTTGCGTCCTCGTCGCTGTCGCGGTGGCTGCCCATCTTGGCGCCGTCACCATAGATGTTGATTAGGCAGGCTTCGGGATCAGACGGCCAAGCCGCTACTGCACGCCACAGC
>JAJFHI010000012.1 GCA_021775715.1 Hyphomicrobiaceae bacterium
TAATCTGCTCGAAGGGGGGCTTATAAAATGTTTGGCCGCAATACGGGTTCATCCGAACCCCAAGTAAATGGTTTGCAAAATCCGATGCCCGGAACAAATCATCACACCAATCAGAACACCGACCACAATGGTGGTTATGGCGATGGTCCTGGTACTCTGACAACACGTGGTAGACCACCGCAAGAGAACGGTATGAGGCCAGCTTCCGCGTCACATGCCAACATGTCGTCAGTTATAAGTAACGACCTGACCATTATTGGCCAATCGATCACGATTGTCTCTCAGGGCCATGTCCAGATTGACGGTGCCGTGCAAGGTAACGTGCATGGCAAAGAAGTGTCGATCGGCCCGCGCGGTGCTATCTCTGGAACTGTTATGGCAGAGAGCGTTGAGGTCCACGGACAGCTCCAGGGCTCTATTCGCAGCCCATCTGTCACGCTGCACAGCACAGCACGCGTTGAAGGTGACATTCATCATCTGAAATTGGCGATTTCCGAGGGCGCTGAGTTTGATGGCCGTGTCCGACGTCCGAAAGATGTCAGTGAGCTTCAACCCATCCTTGACCCGGCAAAGCTTGCCGCAGACTCAGGGATGCCTGCGCCAGCCACGCCAGCGGACACACCGCCACAACACCCAGCTGCACAAGTCGCATCCGCACAGCGCCAACCAGCTCAACCGCCGATGTCAGTGCCGACACCATCTTCAGGTGCAACAGCGCCGATGGTCGCTGCAAGTGGCAGCAAATTCTAGCGATATGTGATCCGGAAGAAATCGCGTCCCGCACAATACTATAAATCATAACAGCGCGCTTTGTCTCAACCGGCAGAGCGCGCTGTCACTTTAACTACCTACTGCAAAGCGGGTGCATTGAGATTGACGTACCAAGCCGGTGAACGCCGCCAACTGGTACGACCACTTCATCACAACCGATGTTGCCCGCTTCGACACAAACGATCTCACGAAAACCATCCGGACCAATATCACCAAGACGTTCCGCTTTCTCGCGCCAGGGATTCCAAATCACTGTTGATTGGCTCCCTTCTTTGCGTACGCGCAACGTACGATTGAGCTTCGGATCATCTATGTTCACAACACCCGCCGTGTTGTTGTAGATCCGGTCGACCTCACCATCGAACGTGATGGTGTGTGGCTCCGAATTTCCAGCCCGTTCTGAGAGCTGATCGAGAAAGGGCTTGTTCTCTAGTCCTCGAATTCTGATCGTCGAAATATCGCCAACGCGCAGGTACGTATGCAGCGCCTCGGTCATATGAATGGGTTTGACGCCGGTATTCACAACGGTCAGCGACATCTTGAGCTCCCGCCCCAAACGCACGTCGAACACGACGTGTGCACCGTCAGGCAGATGCGCATTCTTTTTTGCAGATTCAGAAAGTTGCAGACTGAGACACGTCGCGTCGTCGGAAACTGCAGTCGATGCAACGCACCAGCTGGCCGTACGGGCAAATCCATGTGACGGCGCCGAGGTGTCAGTTGGATGCACGCCAAACCATGGCCAGCAAATCGGCACGCCGCCGCGAACCGGTTTATCATTCGCAAGTGTCGCATCAGGTGACAACCACAGCAAGCCATCGGTCGTCGACCCTGAAGACCAGCGCAGCACCTGAGCACCACGCAAGGCAACAGTTGCGACGGAATCACCAGCCGTAAGTTGCGCGACCATACCCCCAAGCTTTTCGTCGCGCAGGAACCTCACGGCACTTCGGCGACCGAAATGCTCGTTCAGCAACTCGGGACCCGCCTCCGGCCCGACGAGGCAAGGCTTGGGCGTGCAGACGTTATCAAAGACTTCGCTCATTTAACGGGAACGGCCCCGTGCATCGAACCCTGTGCCGGCACATGCTTGGCGGACGCGAATATCGTGTCCAATAAAGTGACACAACCTTCTCTTAACCGTCGGGTTGTTGCGCACAGAGGCGGCGGACACTTTTCGCCCGTAACTACGCGCGACCCTGGCCAGATAATTATCCTGGCAATAGGGCGTTAAAATACGGCTGCCGTTGACTACTTGGAACTCATCGACACAACGAATGCGAGCCTCAGCTGGTGAGACTTGGGTCACGGCCAAAAAGGCGGCGGCGACCGGGAGCATTTGTAAAGACTTGCGCATCTTCATCAGTCTCCTGTTACGCGGCCTTTTGTTTTGGCCGCGCTAGAATACATGTCAGTGTGCGAAGCACTGAGGTCTATGAAAGTACACGGCAAAATGGGCGTTGGCGATGCGACTGCGATCAAAACTACACTACGACATCATCACATCTGTTCACCGAACCGTGTGCGTCACCCTCGACAGCAACGATCGCCGCCCACAGCAGGGTTGCGCGGCCTGCGCCGATATTCGTCAGCTACCATTAAAATAATTTCATTGAATTCGTATTGGCAAAAACGACTTCGAATTATTGTGACAAAAACATTTGTAATTGCGGCGTGCAGTCGCGGGTAGCTGCAATTAAAACATTAAAACCTCATAAGAATCAGTTGGCTCCAGACTTTATTTCATTCCATGACAAAAATAATGAATTGACCGCCTCATTTGTCTTTGCTTGCTTGCGTCGGCTGGAACGGGGGATACCCCGGTATTGACGAGAGGCGGATGAGTTTTTT
>JAJFHI010000111.1 GCA_021775715.1 Hyphomicrobiaceae bacterium
GCGCCTGCATAAGCATGAACACCGTCGTGCATGACGCCCCAAACGTCGCAGAACAACACATCGTAGCGCGATAGAAGATCACCAGCGCCATTTATGATCTCGGGCACGTTGGGCGTACTCAGTTTGTCGTTGCTCGTGACCGGGTTCATAACGCGGGTTGTCCTTGGTGCGAGAAGAAGACTTTGGCCTCTGACATATCGTGGTGGTGAGAAACGTCAACAACTGGACACAACTGTCGCAGTGTAGCACCGACTGTATTTGCCCATGCAAGTCGGTCGCGCGGCGGCTTGGCGTTGCAAATAAAACGATTCGTTTGGTCAGGTTGGCGAAAATTCCGCACGTTATTCTAAGCTCACAAAATCGGAAAATTGCTTGCGGCTTCGATAAAAAAAACGGCAAATGACGCGTTTTAGACACCTGAACTGCGCTTTCCACATAACAGGTCTTCGCAATTCAAGGCTTTGTGAACAGAAAACTTATTCTCGTATTCTATTTTCGCGCTTACACTTTTTGACATTGCACCTGCACGAACAACCGACCGATGTCGGAAGAAGAAAAGGCAAAGGAAGCGTCCGTTTAGAAAGCTTGGTTTTTCGCAACGGAGGCATGGACGATGGAATTGCTTCAGACGTGGCAGCCACGAAACTGTTACGCAATTTGGCGCTTAGGCGGCTTGTTCGCAGTGGCTCTTTGGTTGGCTGCGATCGTCAACCCAAAACCCGTAGCCGCATTCGAGGTTGGTAATTGGCGGTCGGTTTGCCTAGCTGCCAACTGGCAAACCGGCGAAGTTGAGCCCGTTGCTGAAGTAAGCGTGTCCCATTATCCGATCCGGCATTGGTTTGCGCGCACACACCGTCTTATCGATGGCAGTTGGCGCATGGAATTCAACATCAACTTTATCCGCGCCAGCCGACTGTCAGAAGAAGCGCGCAAGTATGTCTTCTATCACGAGTGCGCACATGCTCGGAAAAACGATGCCAATGAACACAATACCGATTGTGAGGCCTTGAGCCATATGCGCGCTGAAGGCAACGTTACGCGTAAAGCGATGCGCGATATCGGATTTGCCTATCTCAAGATCATGCGAAGGTTCCCGACAGGCGGCCCGTGCAATATTGAGCTGCGCAACTTGGAACAGACGACTGCGTTGCGAGATTAAGTTTGTGTCCGGCTCTCCAGGCGGTTGTTGACCTCCTTACTGTCGATGGCTGTTTTTAAGTTCCTTTGGCCCCTTGATAGTGTCGGCTTTACTGGCTCCGTCGCCAACCGTTGATGAGCACAACAACGGTGGTCGTGCCCCTGACAGAGCTCTGTAAAAATCTAATTCGATAGCCAAGGCGTAATAACTCCTAGACTTGCGCAATGACGCCGGCCAATTTGGGTTGCGGTGCAGCAAGCGGCGCAATGAGGGAGGTTCCATGGCTGGTTCGAACGTGTGCCTGCGTGTCAGGCAAAACCTTAGTTTTGTCCTTGTCGCTCTCGCTGTGGTTTGCTTGGCCTCAACTGATCCAGCGGCTGCCTACAAAGTAGGTGAGTGGGAATCAACCTGCATGGCTACAAACACCATTACTGGTGAGCTGCAAGCAGTGAAGGAAGCTCAAGTTTCCGTTCGTCCGCTCCACCCGTGGTTCGCGCGCACCAGCCGCATGCCAGATGGCACCTGGCAGACCGACTACAATGTCTATGTGATGCTCGCCAGCAAGCTGTCGGACGATGCCAGGAAGTTCATTTTCTATCACGAATGCGCGCATGCCCGTCTTAACGAGGCCAGCGAGCGCAAGGCGGATTGTGAGGGACTGAAACAGATGCGCGCCGAAGTTGGCGTTAGCCAACAGGCGATTAAGGACATCTCATATTCTTATCTTCTTATTCTGCGGATGTTCCCGACCGGTGGCCCGTGTGATGACAAAGCACTTCAGCGTAACTTGACGACCAAAAACGACGAATAGCTTCGGCTAGATATCGCCGCGTGGTGCGAGCCACCAGGTTACCGTCATGACGATCAGGCCAAAGATGCCAAGCACCACTGCAAATCCTGAACCTGCAGCTGCAAGACCAGTTGCTGCGGCCCACGAGATCGACGAGAACGCCTCGGCGAATGTCGCGGTTCGTGATGCCGTCTGGCGGCGTCGGAAGTTCGACCGTCGTGATTGGCTGCGGAACCAAAGCTGAATGGCAATAGCAGATGTTGCAGCGGTCGCGACACCAAGCCCCGTTATGAGTGCACCCCAAACTGTCACAAATGCCAATGCGATAAGGAACGGCGCGACAAGGGCTGCCATGACGATCAGAATGGCCTCGATCTTGGCGGTCGTCGCGGCGCCTTTTGAGATCGGCGCGGACAGGACCAGGTCCGGAGCATCTTCACCTGAGATTGCAAGCCAAGCCAGACCACCAGCAAGTTGGCCGATGGCCATTACCAGAATAGGCGCCAGGATGGCATGCATGTCGGTGTTGGCGCCGTAGTTCATATAGAGGATTAATGCAGGTGGAATGAGATATAGGATCTGCATCAACGTCTGCGAGACGAGCCACGGGTCACGCGCCAGTAGCGCCCACTCTTTGACGCGCATTGCATGGCGGCGTGAGACTTGGCGGAAGCCGTTTCGTATTGCGGCTTGCACCTTTTGTCCGCGCGATATGCCGGCAGCCGCCAACACCTGTTCGCCAAATCGCGTTGCCGATACTGCCACAACGGCTGCCAGCGCCATGGTGCTTAGGAGAAGAAATGTGATGGCAGCCCACGGGTTGCCAAAAGCGGCGTGCGCTGGAAACCAAAGCCAGCTGTCGAGGTCCGGTGCGCGGCTCACAACCATGTCGGAGGAAAACACTGCAAAGCGCGAAATCTTGCCGAGCGATAGGATGGCGACGACCTGGATGCCGATCAGGAATGTAGCGCCGACAACGGCCGCCAGAATTTGTGCGATCAATCGTGTTCGCTTGGCGCCGAAAACACGGAACAACCCAAGGGTCATCATTACGGCAACTGCCGTCGATAACATCGCCATCGCTAGAACAACGCCATAGCTCCATAACCAATGTGGGCCATCGATGTAGGCAGCGACGTTGATCACAGGCGCCGCCAACAATGCGGTCATGGCTGCAACAGACAGGGCGATGGATGAAACGCGGACGGCGAATACACGCTCGGATGCGGCAGGCGACGACAAGATTAGATCGAGATCATCGCGCGTGTAAAAGGCACGGGTTACAGATTCCAGAGTCTGCGACAGCATCATTGAGAATGACAGCAGTAATGTGCCGGTGACGGCGACGAGTGTTGTTGTGTCGGCGGTCAGACCAGCAGCCAGCACCGGCTCTAGAAAAAAATATGCTATGGCATGAAGCCCGGCGACAAACGCAAACAAACCAATCGCGACAGCGCGATCTTTCTTGCGGCGGCCGCCAGCCATGATTGACAGCCATCGCCGCCAAGCCAATGTCATTTCGTGGCGCGCGAACCATGCAAGCGAGCCTGGTGATATGTGCGGGCCCATCACGCCAGCGGTGCTGCTCATGCTGCCAGCTCTTTGTTTGCGTCGGCATCGTCAGCAACGAGTTGCAGAAAGACGTCTTCGAGACTGGAGCCGTCCTGTCCGGCTTTGTCGCGGAGTTCGTCTAGTGTGCCCTCAGCGACCAGTTGGCCGTTAGCGATGACACCCAGGCGGTCGGCCATACGCTCGGCGACCTCAAGGATGTGTGTTGTCATGATGACGGTAACGCCTTCAGACACAAGGCGCCGCAACACGGTTTTTACCTGACGTGCGGAACCGGCATCAAGGCCCGTAAGTGGTTCGTCGAGAATGATGAGTTTTGGTTCGTGGATCAGTGCGCCAGCCAACGCAACTTTCTGGCGCATGCCTTTGGAAAATCCTTCGCAGCGTTCGTTGGCGTGTGCTGCAAGACCAAGCCACCCCATCAGTTCCTGCGCGCGTTCAAACGCGCGGGTAGCGTCCATACCCCAAAGGCCAGCGACAAACTCAAGATACTCAAGCGGTGTAAGTTTGTCGTAGACCATCGGTTCATCGGGCACCCATGCGAGGATCTGTTTTGCGGCGATCGGGTCAGCCAGCACATCGACACCGCAGATTGAGATGTCGCCGCTGTCGGGTGCGAGCAGTCCGGCAACCATGCGCAACGTTGTTGTCTTGCCGGCACCATTCGGGCCGAGCAGAGCGTCGAACTCACCGGTTGGAATGGTCAGCGACAGGCCGTCGACGGCCGGGCGATCAAATGACTTTCGGAGCGCTTGAATGTTAAGCGCTGGCACAATTTGAGACATGTAGAAGAACCCACCCAGGTGACGCAGTACGGATTGCGCTAAGATGACAGGTTTTGGTTTCTTTGGCGTGAACAGGGGGGCGTTGACTCAGAAACCGGTAGGTCCGCGTGCGTGGGGTTTGCAGAGATACGGTGGTAACTGCCGGTCGTCGGGGAGGGGCTAACAGGGCCCCCTTGAGCTGTTGCCACTGTGCTGATGCATCGTACATGTATCAGCTGATCTTTATGATTTGTATGTGTTCTGCCACAAAAGAACCGAACCCTGGGCTTTCCACCTCACGGGCCTTATTTTGAAAGGGCCTCTCATCATCGGGTACTGTGTAAATTAAACTGTGTGGGACCTTTGTGTTTTGACCAGATTGTTGGAATTGCTCCAAATGATCAAATATTATCGATCATTGTGAAATACCTGCACAACAGGTATACATGGCAGACGTCACCGGCTGTGTTGCAGAAGAAAAGCACCTGACGGCATCCCGTATCGAGACATATTTTTCGAATACGGCGCACCAAGCAATGCGATTGATGCAGTTTGATCCACGACAGACCGGTGCCCCACGTAAACGCTCGGATCGTGACTACCAGTACGAGAGCGTTCATCACTTTGCCGAACCCTTCAGGAGACCGGTTTGAGAACCGGTCTGCAGGCGTCATGCCGCCATAAACTGATCCTGAAGCTGCGCGCGACGACAACGAATATCGTTCCACGTTCCTGCCCCGGAGATAGAACCCCGGTTTGGCGGGCGGTGGGCTCGTGCATCAATCTGATGCTCAACCTCTAAGGATTTATAATGGCTACGGCTATCCCCCTCGCGTCTTCCAACCAAACAATGTCGCCACATGTTGTCGTTGCGTCAGCCAAGATTGCGAGATTTGAAGGCATTTCAACCGCTAGAATTGACAGTCGTCGCGCCACGGCCATTGTCTATTGCGAAGCAAATTTCGGCGACATCGACGGTAAGACGGCGAACGGACTGGTTCGCCATTCTGAGAAGTACGATATCCTTTCCGTCATCGATAGCGAAAAAGCTGGCCTGGACGCCGGTGTCGTACTCGGCGATGTACCAAATGGCATCCCCATCTATCGCGACCTCACAGACGCCTTGGGGCATGCCGATCACATGCCCAGCTTCTTCATTTTCGGTATGGCGCCATCGAGTGGCCTGATGTCAGCGCCTCAGCGGCAAGTTGTGCTGAATGCCATCAACCTTGGTTTGAATATTGTGAATGGTCTGCACGAGTTCTTGAACGACGACCCTGAGTTCGCAGCGGCCAGTGCCGCGAACAACGTCACCATTCTCGATGTTCGCAAACCGCGCGACAAAAAAGACTTACGTTTATTCAGCGGACGCATCGCCGATGTCACCTGCCCACGTATCGCCGTCCTAGGAACAGACTGCGCAATCGGGAAGCGTACAACTGCAACAGTTCTAGCCCGCGCCCTCAATGATCGCGGCATCAAGGCTGTTATGATCGGTACTGGCCAGACTGGCCTGATCCAGGGTGCGCGCTACGGGATCGCGCTTGATGCTGTGCCGTCGCAGTTTTGCTCAGGCGAACTGGAAGCAACGATCATCGAAGCCTTCGAGAATGAAAATCCCGACGTCATCATCATCGAAGGGCAGGGTGCACTCAGTCATCCCGCCTATTCCACATCATCCTTTATACTTCGCGGCAGCTGTCCTGACGGCGTTGTGCTTCAACACGCTCCTAGTCGAGAAAATCGTTGTGACTTTGAACGGATGCCTATGCCGACACCTGCCCGAGAAATCAATCTCATTGAGACCTTCTCGGACACCAAGGTGATTGGGGTAACAATCAACCACGAGAACATGTCAGATGCGGAAATAGATACCGCAATTGAGCGTTACGAGTCTGAGCTTTGTATCCCGGCAACCGACGCGCTGTCACGATCACCTGAGCGCTTGGTCGAAATGATACTCTCCGCATTTCCAATCCTTAGGGAGAAGCTGGTCACCCGCGTACAATGAGCAACGCGCCGCGCCTGGAGATCGATCTCGACAAGATTTATCACAATGCACTAACGCTGGTCGATCGACTTGGCCGTCGCGGGATCTCCGTCACGGCTGTGACCAAGGCGACGCTCGGTTCGCCGGAAATTGCCCGCGTGTTACTAAAGGCGGGTGTGAGTGGACTCGGCGATTCCCGCATCGAAAACATCCAGGCAATGCGCGCTGCCGGCGTCTCGGCACAGATGATGCTCATACGCACGCCAATGCTCAGCCAAGCCGCACTTGTCGTTGCCTACG
Organism: Hyphomicrobiaceae bacterium; assembly: GCA_021775715.1. Classification (GTDB taxonomy): domain Bacteria; phylum Pseudomonadota; class Alphaproteobacteria; order Rhizobiales; family Hyphomicrobiaceae; genus JAJFHI01. Next base: position 6,552 of record JAJFHI010000111.1, read on the forward strand.
CGGATGTCAGCTTGAACACGGAGATTGACGTCATTGCCAAACTTTCGGCCGCCGCTCAGGCCGCGAAAAAGACCCACGAAATTGTGCTCATGGTCGAACTTGGCGATTTACGTGAAGGTGTCATGCCCGAGGACCTCGAAAGCACGGTACGCGAAGTACTTCGATTGCCAAATATCACGCTAAAAGGCATTGGGGCCAACCTCGCCTGCCACAGTGGTGTGGCGCCGGATGCGCGAAACATGGACGAGCTTTCGCTGCTATCTCGTTCAATAGACGCGATCTTTGGTCCAATGCTCAGCATTGTTTCCGGCGGTAACTCAAGCAATATCCCGTGGGCGTTAAGCGACGCTAACACCGGACGCATCAATAACCTTCGGATCGGTGAGGCAATATTGCTTGGTCGCGAACCGCTCCATCGCCAACCTATCGACGGTCTCCACACCGATGCCTTCACAGTAATCGGCGAAGTCATCGAGGCAAAGGTCAAGCCGTCTCTTCCTTGGGGTACGATTGCCGAGACTGCGTTCGGAGAAAAAGCTCCGGTGAAAGATCGCGGACCTGTTCAGCAAACAATTCTCGCAATTGGCCATATGGATACTGATCCCAACGGACTCACTTCACCTGCTGGAATCAACGTTCTCGGAGCAAGTAGCGACCACCTCGTCCTGGAAACTGGCAGCAACCACCTGCCTGTTGGCACCGAGATAAAGTTTCAGCCCAATTATAGCGCAATGCTTCGTGCGATGGCGTCGCCTTTTGTCACCAAAGTCTTGAAAGGCCAGAGCGTTCAAACGCGCACGAGGAGCATGGATCCGGTGCAGTAAAGGCTGGTGCCGGCGTTATTACCTGACGCTTCGGACGTAACGATCTTTCCAATTCGGCACAAATGTTAATGAGTTGACTGTAATACGTCTGGACCGTGACCCATCGCCGCCACATGTGCGTCATGCCTGCGTGCGTGATCATTGGCGTGATGGAGTGCAAAATGGAATACACAATAATGGGTGCCGCAGCGGTGGCCGCCTTTGGCGCATTATGGGTCGTGCTATCACGCAAGTCTGTGGATACTCAGACAAAGAAAAAGCAAGCTCAAGCGAGTCTGCGGGCTCGGTATCTGCGCGATCATCCAGAGGATGAGCAAGCCTGGAAGAGAAAGTCAAAAGACCGAAGCGGCGATTTCGGCAGGCGTTGACCTCCCGCTCGATCTGAACACCATTAGCACAGTTGCTGGCCAAACCCCTTGACCAGGCAAACGTCGGCAAAACCCAAACGCGGAATAAAAACCCAATCACAACCGCCAATTTCGGCACCCACACCCGTTCATGCCATACTGACCACTCGATCTGCTATTTGACCGGGATACAATCATCGCCAGCTTTTTCAAGCCAACCGTCCATCACGTCAAACAGTGCGCGGCGTTGCCGTTTGTCATGTGTGATGACGGACCGCTTGTCCTCATCATCACAAGCCGCAGGTCTGGTCGGTGGATTTTGCCGAAGGGGTGGCTCAAGCCGAACCGGTCGGCACATACGACAGCTGCTGAAGAAGCGTTCGAAGAAGCGGGGGTGAAGGGCGCAGTCGAGCACACCTCCGTGGGCTTTTATTCCTACAAGAAGCGGCTGCACACATTCGCTTCCGTTACATGTACGCTTGAGGTTTATCCGCTTGAGGTGACGCATCAGCGATTTGTGTGGCGTGAGAAGGACCAGCGAACCCAAGCCTGGCTACCCGCGTTGGTTGCCGCTGACCGGCTCTCCGACGCCCAATTGGCCGAAATTGTTGTGGGTTTTGCCAAGCGGCGCCATTGCGCAGATTAAATGGTTGTGTCACGCCTTTTCAGGGTTTCTTTCAAATTGTTTTCAGTATCCCCCGTGTCGGGTGGGCCTGCATGTATGACCCTGACCAACCGGCAGCGTTCCGCGTTCGCCCCTTTGAATTTCTAACTGATGTTTAGGGATACTGCTTTGAGCAACGATCAGAAGAGCGGAGGCAACAACGGCGTAGGGCTCAAGAAGCAGTCGATCGATAAGGATCTGCGTAAACTTGGACAGGTCGAAGACGCGGTTCAACAGGTCAGCCGCAAGCTGGTCGCGCCTGGGCTCGCGCTGTTGTTTCTAGCAGTCGCTGGTGTTTTTGCTAGCACGCAGATTGGTGCGCAACCAAACGCAATTCTTCTTATCGTCGCCGCCATGCTCGGCGGCTACATGGCGCTGAACATCGGCGCCAATGATGTTGCGAATAATGTCGGTCCAGCCGTTGGGTCCAAAGCACTGACGATTTTTGGCGCTCTTGTTATTGCAGCCGTGTTCGAAACCGCCGGTGCATTGCTTGCCGGTGGCGACGTCGTCAAAACGATCTCGAAGGGCATTATCGATCCAGAACTTGTTGCCAGTCCGCAGATGTTTATCTGGGTGATGATGTCGGCGTTGATGGCGTCGGCTTTGTGGGTGAATCTTGCGACATGGATCGGTGCGCCTGTGTCGACAACACATGCGGTTGTCGGTGGTGTGCTGGGCGCCGGCATTGCGTCGTCCGGTTTCGCGACGGTTAACTGGTCCATCATGGGTGCGATTGCGGCCAGTTGGGTGATTTCGCCATTTCTCGGCGGTATCATTGCGGCGCTCTTTTTGGCGCTTATTAAGACGTTCATCATCTACCAGGACGACAAGATTGCGGCAGCGCGACGCTGGGTCCCATGGCTGATCGCCGTCATGGTCGCTGCATTCTCGGTTTATCTGATGATGAAAGGCCTGAAGCGTGTTTGGAAGCCCGACATCACCGTCGTAATGGCCATAGCAGTTGTAATGTTTGTCGGATCATGGGCGGTTCTGAAACCAATTATTCATCGTCAATCAGAGGGGCTTGAAAACCGCAACCAGTCATTGCGTAAGCTGTTCCATTACCCTTTGATCTGTTCCGCTGCATTGTTGTCCTTCGCGCATGGCGCAAACGATGTTGCCAACGCGGTCGGCCCGTTAGCCGCCATATTATCAAGCTCACAAACCGGCACGATCGCCTCCAAAGTCGATCTGCCTGTGTGGGTGATGCTCATCGGCGGGATAGGCATCAGCGTTGGTCTTTTCTTGTTTGGCCCGCGCTTGATTGTCATGGTGGGTGAGCAGATCACACGCATGAATCCGATGCGCGCATTTTGCGTGTCGCTGTCCGCTGCAATCACCGTGATTATCGCGTCGGGACTCGGACTACCTGTAAGCTCAACACACATCGCCGTCGGAGCTGTGTTTGGCGTGGGCTTCTTTCGCGAGTACTACACAGTGCACAGCAAACGGCGGCGGCAATACGTGCGTACCCACGCAGAGTATCACACGCACGGTGTCACGCATGCGGCCCGTGATCCGCAGGATCTCATTCGACGCAAACTTGTGCGCCGCTCGCACTTCTTGGTGATCCTTGCCGCATGGCTCATCACAGTTCCGGCCGCTGCCGGGATCTCCGCCGCGGTTTATTTCGCGATCAATGCGTTGTTGTAATCGTGTTGGGGTGAATGAACGGCGAGCACCGCCATGAACTGCGTTTTGAATGCAGCGACGTCTGACTTGCACGAGCGGGGCGGGTGTTCTAAAGCGCGCCGTGTTGCTCCAGATCAGCGGTGGCTTTTTGCTGTTTGCCTTTCAGGCGCTTGCGGCGCCATAACATGAAGAGGCCTCCGAGACCGGCAGCCTGTCCAAGCAGAGTTGCGCCGAGCAACGGGAGTGGACCGCCGCCTGCTCCGCCACCGCCACCGCCACGGCCGTTACCATTGCCATAGCCGTAGCCATACGCATTGCCGTTACCATTGCCATTGCCGCCGGGTGCTGCGAACGCGCTGTGTGATGTCGCGGCGCTGAAAATCATTGCCGTTAAGACGAGCGGGGCGATGTGAAGTCTCATGACGGTTACCCAATTATAAGCCAATGTTCGATCAAACTGCTGCGTTTGCCGAGCTAGATCATTCCAGCTTCTGCGCCAACGGTTGAAATCTTGTTAATTGTTGCCATCACAATGGCTGCAATTACCAGAAAAGAAGCACACTGCTTATCGTGTTTTTTCAAACGGGAGCCGGCATGCTGGGTCGGTTGCGACTGACGCCGGAGATATCGCCAACAGAGGCAGATTTTTTTTGGCTGCCGGTGTCGCTTCAAGACTTAAGGAATCGGCAAGCAAGATTTTATAACGCGAGAATGCGCTTGGTTTTTCGACTACATGTCCGTTCTGGACGTAAACGAGATCCCCCATGTGATAGAGGTCAACGAGCCTGCGGAGCTCTCCGTTGGCGTTCAGCAACGAGACAATTGCCGGCGTGGTGCATCCCGTTTTCTCAAATACCAGCCACGGATAAGGATCAGTGGCAGCCGGCTTCAAATCAGACTTGTGACGCCATCCCGATTGCGCGAACAATGCGCCAACCTGCGCTTCAGCGCTCTTCGTATCGCCTGAAAAGCGTTCTCTGTAACGCAGGCCTTTGGTGACAAGACCAGCGGCGACCAGTCCGACCAACATCACCAAGACTAATCTGGCGCTACGAGGGGTCATTCGGCATCATCCATGAGCGCGATCGAAAACACGAGCAGTATGATCATAGTGTCAAATATATTGGCACCAACCGCACCGTGAGCCAGGTTGTGGTAGTCGGCGGACCAGGCCATGATGGTCAAGCGGACGATATTGGCAGCGGCATAGATAAACGCGACGATGATCGCCGCAGTTGTGAACCTTTCCCGCGTCAATGTTCCGGCAAAACATAAAAGTGCTGCGAGCCCGAGTAAGACCTTCGGCAGGCCATCGGCTGTTGTGCAAGCCGTCATGACAATAAGTGAGTAGTCGCTCGGCACGCCAACGACATTGCCGGATTGCACAACGCCTGACTTGAAGATTGACAATATCCAGCCAACAGGAGTTGCCTCGACGGTCGTTATGGGGCCTGCGAAAAATTTCAACACGACGGACGACCAGAGGCAGGTTGCCGCCAGGCCGAGGAAGAAGAGAGCACCAAGCCTTACGCGGCCCGTGGTTTGCAGCGACAAATATAAAGCGTAAGCAGCAACGACGCCCCAGGATACGGCACTGCTTGGAACGAGTAACGCAGCGGCGGCCAGGATCTCGATCGGTCCGATCTTGGCGCCAGCGGCCGTTGCTTCTTTCCCTGACGATGCGATCAAGCTTGCTGCAACAAACATGGCGACCAGTTCGAACGGACTCAGGCCAAAGAATATCGACCCAAAACCGTTGATCTGCCAGCTTTCAATTGCGCGGACGGCAAAGCCGTTAATCGCACCGCCGACAAGCACCAGTAGGCGTACGAGCACCACCTCATCAACCTGTGTGTGTAGCCGTTTGGCGAACGCGTTCATATCATCGAATACCGCAGTTGTTTGGGTCCAGACGTCTGTTGGAGTGTTCTTTGCAAAGGTTGAAATGGCATTAAGACGTGTGCCACCACATGATTTTTCACGCGCTCCGTGAGGCGTTGACCGCGTGCGCGCAATCCGGCACGTTGGATTTTCTGAAGATGCCGAGTAAGCGGTGTGCGCTGCATGAGGATTGAATTGATATGACACTAACAAGAATGATTGCAGTTTCCGTGTGCTGTCTGCTTATGGGCGCGCCTGCCATTCGTGCGGAGGCGCCAACCGTTGACAACGCGCGGATGATGGCGGCTGGCAAGGGCACCGGCGATTGGATCAGCTTCGGCAACGGCTACGCCAACCAGCGCTTTTCTCCGCTCGATGCCATCAACACCAAGAACGTCTCCAAGCTTGTGCCGCGCTGGATCTATCAGCATGGCGGCAAAGGCTCGTATCAGGCGCAACCAATCGTCGCCGACGGTGTCATGTACGTCTCGTTTCCAGGCAACGACGTTGCAGCTCTTGCCGCTGATACAGGCAAGCTGCTTTGGCGCTACAAGCACAAATCACGCCCGGAACGCGCGAGCGGTGGAACCGGCGGACCGGCCAACCGTGGCGCGGCGCTTGGGTATGGATATGTCTATCAGGCGACGAACGACGGCCGCCTGATCGCACTCGACAAAACCACGGGCAAGACTGCCTGGGAGGCGCTGGTAGCGAAGCCGGTGCCGGAGGATCTTGCAGGGTTGAGCGAGGATGAGCAGAAAAAGTTGCGCGCGAATGTCGACAGACTGCCAGCCAAAATGGCGCCGCTTGTCTACGACGGCATGGTGATTGTCGGCGTCACGTCTGCCGGCTACGGAATCTACTACAACATCTTCCGTGGTGTGCGCACAGGCAAAGCTCCCCCAAGCGCAACATATCTCGGAAAGCGCGGCTTTGTGGCAGCGTATGATGCCAAGACCGGCAAAGAGTTGTGGCGTTGGCACAGTGCGCGTGGCGACGACTGGAGCGGCGACATGACAGCCGTGACCAAGGACGGCATTAAGCTGCCACGTGATATTGCGGACGAACAAAAAGCGCTCGCCAAGCACAAAGATGCCTGGCGCATCGGCGGCACGTCGATGTGGAGTACGCCGTCAGTCGATCCCGAGCTTGGACTTATTTATCTCGGCACCGGCAACGCGTCGCCGAACGACGTCACCGAACTGAGACCCGGAGACAACCTCTACGCCAACTCGCTTGTGGCGGTTGATGCCAAAACCGGCGAGACGAAATGGTATTATCAGCAGGTGCCGCAGGACGTTTGGGGCTACGATGTTGCAAGCACGTCGGTATTGTTCGATGTCGATTTTAACGGCGCCACTGTGCCAGCCGTCGGCGTGGCCGGTAAAACGGGCTGGTTCTACGTTCACGACCGCCGCGATGGCCGCTTGCTCTATCGTTCTGACGCGTTCGTGCCGCAATCCAACATGTTCAAAGCGCCAACACCTGATGGCATTGTGGCAGCGCCCGGCTCATGGGGCGGTGCATCCTGGTCGCCGGTGTCATTCGATCCGCGCAACGGTCTTGTCTTCGTTCCCGGCATACACAAGCCGACCAAATACCGAACGCAGGTCGGTGAAGGCCCGGACGGCCCCGTGACTTTTATTCTCACTGAGATCGTAAAGGATCAGCCGACCTGGGGAACGTTGTCAGCGATCGACACGCGTACGGGCGGAAAGTTGCGTTGGCAGGTCAAAACTGATCAGCCGTTGATTGGCGGCGTATTGGCAACGGCTGGCAATCTCGTGTTCATGGGCGAAGGTGACGGTAACTTCTCAGCCTTTGATTCAGGCGATGGCAAACGGCTTTGGAAGTTCAACGCTGGCGCCGGCGTCAACGCCCCTCCTGTTAGCTACCAGGTCGGTGATACGCAGTTCGTCGCCGTCGCAGCCGGTGGCCACGGCTTGCTCGGCTATCCGTCAGGCAGCGCGCTCATTGCGTTTACTTTAGCGGAGTAGCGGTCGACGTGCCGTTTGCCACCCAACTGCGGAGCCTTCAGCAGCGGTAATCGAGTTTATCGGCTTTCAGCCTATGGCCGAGCGGCGGCCTTGGCCTGCTCATTGCGTGCGTTCAGGGTGGCGCGATGCGCAGACCTTTGGCAAAGCATTTGCGCTTGACAATGTTCTCTTTTTGTTCTTTTCTGCGATCATGCAGATCGCGTTCACATTCATGGAACCAAGCCCGTTACCGGCGCGCGCGCGGCCTAAAGTCAAGAGGGTCGCATTGTGAAATCTAAGCCATTATTGAAATGCCTTGATGCACCTGGAAATCAAAGTGTAACGCGGCATGACAAAATTACAGCTCTGCGCCAAGCGCTTGCAATCGTGCAACCGCGAACTCAATCTTATCGGTTGATATCCGCTGACGGAGTGCTGCAAAAGATAACACCAAACAACGCGCAGCTTATCTGGAACACAGGCGTTTCAGACATTGACGCCGCCTTGCCGCAAGAAGGTTTGAGCCGCGATGGTGTGCACGAGTTTTCAGGTGAAACTTATGCCGATACTGTAACGGCATCGGGCTATCTTCTCGCCCTTCTCAAACTGTTGGTGGATCAATCAGGCTCAAGGTCGTGCCATAAAATTCTTTGGTGCCAGACGGGAAAAGCGCAGCACGACTTAGGGTCGATTTACGGCGCTGGACTTAACGCCTTCGGGCTGCGTCCGGAGCAGTTTATTTTTGCCACCGCTGCTAAAAACAACGACGGGCTCTGGGCTCTTGAAGAAGGGGCACGATCAGAAAACCTGCTTGCTGTTGTTGCAGATATCGAGACGGCTTCATTTACACAGACCCGACGTTTGAAACTGGCGGCTGTTGCCGGGCAAACACCTGTTCTCCTGCTGCGACCACATAACGATGCTGGGGCAAGTGCTGCGGAAACGCGCTGGCGGTTGCGTGCGAAACCAAGCGCAAAAGATCCGTTTGTCGCTTCCGCTCCCGGTCACCCACGCTGGCATGTTTCTTTAACGCGATGTCGTGGCGGGCGCGTCGGTAACTTTGTTGCAGAGTGGAATTATGAAACGCATTGTCTCAGTCTGGTTGAACAATTTTCCTCTCGATCGATTGTACCGGGAAACAAACCAATTACGCTCTCAAAGCGCCAACCGCAATCCCTCTGCGCATAATCTCGAACCTTTCGCGCTTGTTCGAAAACAGGCAAACAGTCTGCATGTTTCGGCTTTGAATGCTGCCGCCCAGCAGGGTGGCGTGAAGCGAGGTATGCAATT
>JAJFHI010000112.1 GCA_021775715.1 Hyphomicrobiaceae bacterium
CAGGCCAAGCGCGTTTATGGCGAGACCATCCCGTCGTTCAAACAATCCGCGCGGATTGTTACTATCAAACAACCCGTCGGCGTTGTCGCGGCAATTACACCGTGGAATTTTCCCCATGCGATGATCACGCGCAAAGTTACGCCTGCATTGGCCGCTGGCTGTACGGTGGTCGTCAAACCAGCCGAGGACACGCCGTTGTCCGCCCTGGCGCTTGCAGCACTTGGCGAACAGGCAGGTCTGCCGAAGGGCGTCTTCAATGTGATCACGACCAAAGAGCCCGAGGCCGTCGGTGAAGTTCTAACGACGGATCCACGCGTTCGCGTCGTTACATTCACAGGCTCGACGGAGGTTGGCAAAATTCTGATGCGCCAGGCGGCATCTACTGTGAAAAAAGTCAGTCTCGAACTTGGCGGCAACGCGCCCTTCATCGTTTTTGACGATGCCAATCTCGACAAGGCCGCCGACGGCGCCATGATGTCTAAGTTCCGCAATGCCGGACAAACCTGCGTCTGTGCCAACCGGATCTACGTGCAGGAAAACGTTTACGAGGCCTTTGCCGAAAAGCTCAGCGAGCGCGTTGCCAAGCTTAAGATCGGGGCTGGGGTCGACACCGGCATCACGATGGGACCGATGATCAACGAAGCAGGTGTTGCCAAAGTTGAAAGTCATGTTGCCGATGCCATCGCGAATGGCGCGAGTGTGAAAGTTGGTGGCAAGCGTTTGCATGCAGATCAGACCTTCTACGAGCCAACGATCCTTACTGATGTCACCCACGACATGCTGATTGCGCGAGAAGAAACATTCGGACCTGTCGCACCGCTCTTTAAGTTTCGTGACGAAGCCGACGTTATCGCTCATGCCAACGATACCAAATTTGGGTTGGCGGCATACTTTTATGCCCGCGACATTGGCCGGGTCTGGCGCGTTGCGGAGGCGTTGGAGTTTGGCATGGTCGGTATTAACGAGGGTGTCATGTCCACGGAAATGGCGCCATTTGGCGGCGTCAAAGAAAGTGGACTGGGCCGCGAAGGCTCTCACCACGGCATCGAAGAGTTTGTCGAGATAAAGTACATGTTGATGGGAGGCCTGTAAGCCGACGACCGTCGCGGCTCGTGCGGGCCAAATTAAACAATCCAATAATATATCCCAACAGGGCTGAGCACTCATCATGGCCAAAGCGGCTTTGGAGACTTGCGGCCCACGATGAAAGTGAGACGAACGAATGGATGCGGATGCGCAAAAACGGGCGGCGGCTGAGGCAGCTCTCGACCTGATTGAACCGGGCATGAAACTCGGCCTTGGTACGGGCTCGACGGCGAAGCATTTCGTCGATCTTCTCGGTGCCAAAGTTAAAGACGGCCTAAATGTCATTTGCGTCCCGACATCGCAAGCAACGCGCGTTCAGGCTGAGGCGCTGGGTATACGCCTGACCACGTTGGACGATGAGCCGGCGCTCGACTTGACTGTTGATGGCGCCGACGAGCTTGATGCGTCGCTGCGGTTGATCAAAGGCGGCGGCGGTGCGTTGTTACGCGAGAAGATTGTGGCTGCTGCATCTGGCGGGCTCGTGATTATTGCCGACGAAAGTAAACTCGTCGAAAACTTGGGGGCTTTTCCGCTGCCGATTGAGGTTGTCCCATTTGGTCTTGCCGCAACGCGTCACCTCGTCGAAATGCTTGCCGAGGATGCTGGTTGTTCCGGTATCATTACGCTTCGCCAAGGCCTGGATGGCAAACCATTTCAAACCGATGGTGGACATCTCATTCTTGATTGTGCGTTTGAAGCCATCCCCGATCCCGACGAACTCGATCAGATCTTGCGCTTTGCTCCTGGGGTTGTGGAAACGGGCTTGTTCATTGGCGTCGCTGATATGGCCATTCTTGGCGGCCCCGATGGTGTCTCGATGATCGAAGCTGAAGACGAAGACGAGGACGATGATGAGAGCGACCCTGCCGCATAAACTGGCGTAACTGAAAACCCGGAGAACGATGATGATAAAACGCAGTGCTCGGATAATGCCGTTCGCATTTCTTATGGCCGCGTCTGTATTTGCGCTGGCCCTTCCCGCCACCGACGCACTAAGCGAAGACGCGACGGCTGGAAAGCAGGCTGCCGCATCAGACCTGGTAAAGGCAATGGGGGGTTTGAAGCAGGCCCGCAAAACAATTGCTCAGCTGAAGACAGGCATGATTGCGGATGTAACTCGGCGAGCTCCCGACATCGCGCCAGCATTCACCGCCTTTGTTGAGAAGGAGCTGGCCCCAGACAGCAAGCGTGTCACGGCCTATCTCAAAGACATGGAAGGAATCGCTGTGAAGTTCTACGTCGACAATTTTTCTTCTGATGAAATGAAGCAAATTGCAGACTTTCAGCGGACAGAAGCCGGTATGAAATTTCAACGCCAGGCTCCGCAGCTTTTGCAAATAATGACACCGCGCATGATGCAGTTCCAACAGGAGCTGCTCCGCGATGTGAAGGGTAATCAAAAGGCTCCTGCGGCATCTGACAAGAAGTAGTCGCCGATGCATGTACTAGCTCACGTGGACGGCACGATGAACTTTGACCACCGATGTTGAGACAACCATGACCAACTATGACTATGACCTGTTTGTAATCGGTGGCGGCTCGGGTGGCGTTCGAGCCGCTCGCATTGCTGCAACGCACGGTGCACGTGTTGCAATCGCAGAGGAGTATCGCTTCGGCGGAACCTGCGTCATTCGAGGTTGCGTGCCGAAAAAACTGTTGGTCTATGCCAGCCGATTTCATGAGGAGTTCGAGGACGCAGCGGGATTCGGCTGGACGGTACCGGGCAAGCCCACCTTTAGCTGGCAGGACCTGATTGCAGCCAAGGACAAGGAAATTACCCGGCTTGAAGCGGCCTATCGCAGCAATCTCGACAAAGCCGGTGTCGAGATTTTTCACGAGCGCGCGGAGTTTTCCGACCCACATACGCTGAGGCTAATCACATCCGGAAAAACGGTCACGGCTGGCAAGATACTGGTTGCGACGGGGGGGCGTGCTAATCGCGTGGCAGATATCCCGGGCGTCGAACACACTATCACGTCGGACGAGGCGTTTCACCTGACCGAGCTACCACAGCGTGTGTTGATTAATGGCGGCGGTTACATCGGTGTTGAGTTTGCCGGAATTTTTGCAGGCCTCGGTGCCAAGGTAACCATGGTCAACCGCAGCCCCAAATTGTTGCGCGGGTTCGATGAAGACATGCGCGATGCCGTGATGGCGGCTTATCGCAATCAAGGGATTGAACTCATCACGGGCGTGAACTTCTCACGTTTTGAAAAAACGTCAAACGGCATCGTCGGTCATATCGACAACGGTACATCGATTGATGCGGATCAAATCATGCTGGCTGTTGGCCGCAGCCCAAACGTCGAAGGTCTTGGGCTGGACGCTGCTGGCGTCAAAGTCGGTGAGGGCAATCGTATTCTCGTCGACGGCGAGCAACGCACCTCCGCTCCCCACATCTTTGCCGTTGGCGATGTCTGCGATGGCCCCGATCTGACACCCGTTGCCATTCGCGAAGGCCATATTTTCGCAGATCGCGAATTCGCCGGACAAACCCGCCTGGCTGACTTCAAGACAATTCCAACAGCCGTATTTTCGACACCGGAGATCGGCACCGTTGGATTGACCGAAGACGAGGCGCGCGCCAAGTACACGACGCTGCACATCTTCAAATCGTCATTCCGCCCCATGAAGGCAACGCTGTCGGGTGGTGAAACCAAGATGGTGATGAAACTTATCGTCGATGCGGCGAGCGATCGCGTTGTCGGTTGTCATCTTTTTGGTGAAGCGGCTGCTGAAACCGTCCAGGCCATTGCCATCGCTATGCGGTTAGGGGCGACCAAGGCAGACTTCGACCAAACAATGGCGTTGCATCCGAGTGCCGCGGAAGAACTGGTTACCATGAGCGATTTTGAGACCGTGACCGCGGCTGCCGCTGAATAGCCCGTTCAACTTTTGAGAACGGTGGGCATTCATCATGGTCCATCGTCGCGGATTGCCTTCTGGCGTCCGTCTCGGCTAAAGCATGTCAGTCGTCACAAACGCTAATTAATCAGGAAACATCATGGGTCGCCTGGAAGGTAAAATCGCTGTTGTAACTGGTGCGGGAAACGGCATCGGCCGCGCAACGGCGGAATTGTTTGCCAAGGAGGGCGCGCGTGTTTACGTCACCGATCTTGACGGCGATGCCGCTGCGATTGTTGCCGACGGCCTTAAGTCTGCGGGCCACAATGCTGAAGCGATGGCCGTTGATGTTGCCCGCGCGCAGTACGTCACCGCTTTGTTCCAACGCGTCGAAACGCAGGACGGGCGCATTGATATTCTCGTCAACAATGCCGGCCTCAATGTCCGTGAAGATTTTCGCCATTTGTCCGACGCTGACTGGGTCAAAATTCGCGAGGTTAACCTCGACGGTGTGTTGCGTCTCGCACGTGACGGCTTTCCACTGATGCGCGCATCGGGCACTGCCTCGCTTATCAACATTGCGTCGATCATGGGACACCGCGGCATGCGCCAGCTTGCAGCCTATTCCGCCACCAAGGGTGCCGTCGCCGCTTTGACCCGCGCGCTGGCAGTTGAGTACGCGCCGTTCAACATTCGTGTAAATGGTCTGGCG
>JAJFHI010000113.1 GCA_021775715.1 Hyphomicrobiaceae bacterium
CCGACCGCGTCAAAGATCTGCGCGCCGCAATACGACTGATAGGTCGAGATGCCCATTTTTGCCATGACTTTGAGAAGCGCTTTGCCAAGCGCCTTGGTGTAGCGTTTCTTGACTTCATCAGCCGTCAGGTCTGCGCCAAGATCCGGCAACATGGATTCAAGCGTCTCGAATGCGAGATATGGGTTGATCGCTTCCGCGCCATAGCCAGCAAGAGTTGTGAACTGGTTCACCTCGTGCGCTTCACCGGTTTCGACGACCAGGCCAACACGTGTTCTCAGACCTTGGCGGATCAGATGATGGTGTACGGCACTGGTGGCTAGCAACGACGGGATCGCAATGCGGCTTGCACCAATGGCGCGGTCCGACAAAACAATGATGTTGTATTCACCGGAGCGCACGGCTTCGACGGCCTCAGCACAAATGCTGTCGAGCGCAGGCCCCATACCATCAACGCCGAGTTCGCCGGCGTAGGTTATGTCGATCGTGATTGAAGAGAAGTTGTTATCCTTGACTTCGCCGATCTGGCGCACACGCTCAAGATCTTCGTTGTTGAGGATCGGTTGATACACTTCAAGGCGCTTGTTCTTCGACGTGCCTTCAAGATCGAGAATGTTCGGGCGCGGGCCGATGAACGACACGAGGCTCATCACCAATTCTTCGCGAATGGAATCAATCGGCGGGTTCGTTACTTGCGCGAAGTTTTGCTTGAAATATGTGTGCAACAGCTTTGACTTTTCAGACAGTGCCGAAATCGGCGTGTCTGTGCCCATCGAGCCGATGCCTTCCTGCCCTGTAGCGGCCATTGGCGCCAACAGGAACTTGAGGCTCTCTTGCGTGTACCCGAACGCCTGCTGCAGATCGAGAAGCGCCGCGTTAGTGCCCTGTTTGGCGGTGTTGTTGACAACGGGAAGCGGGAGGTCGGAGACCATGATCTGCGTGCGTTTCACCCACGCGTCGTACGGGTGGCTTGCTGCGATCTCGGCTTTCAGTTCGTCGTCGGAAATGATGCAGCCTTTTTCAAGGTCGATCAGCAGCATCTTGCCCGGCTGCAGGCGCCATTTCTTTTTTATGTCTTTTTCTTCGACCGGTAGCACGCCCGATTCCGATGACATGATCACAACGTCATCGTTGGTCACTAGGTAACGCGCGGGGCGCAAGCCGTTACGGTCGAGCGTGGCACCGATCTGGCGGCCATCGGTAAAGGCAACGGCAGCAGGACCATCCCACGGCTCCATCATTGCCGCGTGATACTCGTAAAACGCACGCCGATCCGGGTTCATTGTTGGATTGCCAGCCCAGGCTTCCGGCACCAGCATCATTGCCGCGTGTGCCAGCTGATACCCGCCCATGGTCAGGAATTCCAGCGCGTTGTCGAAACAAGCTGTGTCGGATTGGCCTTCAAACGAAATCGGCCAGAGTTGAGAAATCTTGTCACCAAATAGCGGGCTCGAAACGGATGATTGGCGTGCCGCCATCCAGTTGACGTTGCCGCGCAATGTGTTGATCTCGCCGTTGTGGGCGACCATGCGATAGGGGTGCGCTAGTTTCCAAGACGGGAACGTGTTGGTCGAAAAGCGCTGGTGCACAACACCGAGCGCTGACGTAAAGCGCGGGTCGGACAGGTCTTTGTAGTAGGCCTTTACCTGGTCGGACATGAACATGCCCTTATAGACAAGCGTGCGGCTCGACAGCGACACGGTGTAATGGCCGATGTCGCGATGCTGGTAGCTATCACGAAGCACGTTTGAGACGCGTTTGCGTACGAGATAAAGCTTCCGCTCGAATTCGTTCTGGTCGACGGTTTCTGTACCGCGGCCGATGAAAACCTGGCGGTGGGATGGTTCCGTTGCGATCGTCAATTGAGACAGCGATGCGTTGTTGACTGGCACATCACGCCAGCCGATCAAGTTGAGGTTTTCCTCCCGGATAATGCGGTCCCAGACTTTCTGGCAATGCGCAGACAAGCGCTCGTCCTTCGGCATGAAGAGGTGGCCGACGGCGTAGTTTCCAGGAACAGGCAGCGAAAACCCTTGCACTTGACATTCCTGCGCCAGGAAGGCGTGCGGGATCTGCACAAGAATTCCGGCACCGTCGCCTGCAAGCGGGTCCGCGCCAACCGCGCCGCGATGTTCAAGGTTTTCCAAAATTTCGAGCGCCGCTTCGACGATCCGATGGGACTTGCGTCCCTTCATGTCGGCGATGAATCCAACACCGCAGGCATCGATTTCTTTGGCCGGGTCGAACAAACCATTGGCGTCGGGCTTGCTATATGCTGCCAGGCTCGTGGCTGTTGGACGGAGCGCTTCGCGGTTCTTCATCTTCTGCCCTTTAATGCCTTCAGTTTTTGGGTCTCACCATTGCGATGAGATCATTAGGTCGTGCCGCAGAATGCCCAGTGCATAATGCTTCGCTGCCCACCCTGCCGAATTCTGGCAGGCTCAGCGTCTTCATCTCTTGGACTGCGATACGTGACACCGCAACCAAGAGACCGCTAATTCGGTTTTCGTTTGGTGCGCAAAGCGTAATGCGTCGCAGGACCAACGCTAGAGGTGTTTGCACGGGCTCCAGCACGCAAAGATGTCAATCCAAGCGCTTCTGAAGGATTAGCCGATTTTTTCAGCCGCCGCGTTTGCAAAACAACCTCTCATCCCAGAACGTATAGCGTCATGGTACTATGCATTATGCATCGCTTTTACACGGCCAGTTGCCGAAACGGCAATTGTCGCGAAGGAGCAAAAACACATGTGTGGGGAAAAAGGACAGTGATGCTGACCCTTTTCTGCAGCGAATGTCGCAGATTTCGTTGCTTCAAACAACCCGCAATGTTCCAGTTTTCTCGCAAATCACCCTGTGTTCTCGGTCATCTCTGGAATGCTGCAGCGCGGCAGCTGGGCGGTGACATCAGCCACAAGTGAAGGCAATCATTCTGCCAATGGTTGCGGAGTGGCCCAGAACCGGCCGTCGCTCTCTGTGTGCTGCTTTCATATAAGACTATGAAACGGCACATAAAAAATGTGGCAGCGGGGGAGCTGCCACATCTGGCGGGGTCAATTGCAGGTATGCCCCACAATCATCCGTCAAAGTTGATCCACTCGACGTGGATGGGACGTCGGGCCGGCGAGATGCGGCCTTCTATTTTAGATGTGTCGGCTACACCTGGGCCTCTTCGACCTTAGGCGTGTCGACAACGTTGTCCTCGCGGCGGCCAATCGCGATGGTGCGCGGCTTCATGCGCTCTGGCAGATTGCGCTGAAGTTCAACGTGAAGCAGACCGTCTTTCAGGTCGGCGCCGACGACTTCAACATGGTCGGCTATCTGGAAGCGGCGCTCGAAACTCCGGGTTGCAATACCGCGATGTAAATATTCGGCGGACTCGGGGTTTTCGCTTTCGGCCTTGGACGCTTTGACGGTGAGTTTTCCTTCCTTCACCTCGACGGAAATTTCGTCATCGGCAAATCCTGCCACCGCCATGGTAATGCGATAGCCGTTTTCGGAAAGCCGTTCGATGTTGTACGGCGGATATCCTGTGTCTTCTGTGGCAGTTGCCTGATCCAGCAACTGTGCAAAGCGGTCAAAACCGATCGTTGAACGGTACAATGGCGCAAAATCAAAATGTCTCATGTGCATATCCTCTTTTGTGAGCAACATGTTCGTTTCTGTCCGCGCTCTTGTTGAGCCACGGACAGTGTCAGGTCGCGATTGGCGACGTGGACCCACCCACTTTCGCGGCGTGGATCACGTAACAAAAATAGGTTTGAAAACACAGATTTCAAGAGGTCTGGCATGCAAAAACCTAACGGTTTAGGCCCGTTTTTCGCCACAAAAACCGGGCGTTAGTTTAATTTGCCAATTCCTTGATATGCTGAGGAGAATTGCAACCCTTCATCTCCTGTTCATCTTAGTAAGGCCACAGTTTGTAACCACAGACTTAGAGATCCATTGGGCACATGAGATGTGCGCGCGGAGGAGCAGAAGATGATGTTGGTTCGCAAAATTGGATTGGTCGTTGCATTGGCCGCTGGGTTCGTGTTGTCGGCCTCTGCGATGAGTGCGACAGCGCACGCCGCGGGCGAAATCAACGAAGAGTATTATGGTCCATCGCACGGCACGCCGTTGGGTGATCCGCCAGATGCTGATATCGACCGCGCGCCTGCCTACAATAACGTGAAGGTCAGGAAATACCGGAGTAGCGAGTATGACCCGCCGGTGGCGTACGAGGGCTCAGTTAAGGACGATTATGTCGAACCGCGCTACCGGCGCAAATATGGTCGGTCGTACCGCAGTCGCCGGTGCGTGCATCCTCGCTCCATTCGCTACGGTCTGAAGTCGGATGGTTGGTTTGACTTTGCTGGCTACGACGAAGTTGATGGCGTGATCTGCCTTCGCGCCCGCCGTCGCGAAACAGGGCGTCTTTATGAGATAGAGCTTGATAGT
>JAJFHI010000114.1 GCA_021775715.1 Hyphomicrobiaceae bacterium
GAATGCGCGCGCCAGTTGGGTGCTTGCGGTTTAGTTGACTTTATCGCTCTCAGAACGCGCACTTGTCCGCACGCCTTCAATCTCAAGCACGTCGAAGCCGGTCGTGTCGGCGTCGGCGGCTTTTGACATCTCTTCCAAAGCACGACGATATTCAATCGGCATCACTTTGCGGAATTTGCCGACTGCGTTTTTCCAATCGCCCAGTATGTCCTGCGCTTTCTTGGAGTTTGTGTAGTGCGCATGGCGCGAGATGATGTGGTGTAGACGTTCGGCATCCTGGGTGGTCATATCGCGCATGACATCGACGAGACCGCTGGTCTCGAGACCAGCACCCTTGCCCATCAACTGATCCATCAAAGTGTCTTCTGCGGCAACAGGCTCAAGATCGACCATCGCCATGTTGCACTTGGATTCAAAGTCGCCAGCCGCGTCGTAGACGTAAGCGATGCCACCCGACATACCGGCTGCAAAGTTGCGTCCGGTCTCGCCAAGAACCACCACGACGCCACCGGTCATGTATTCGCAGCCATGGTCGCCGGTGCCTTCGACAACAGCAATTGCGCCAGAGTTGCGTACGGCGAAGCGTTCACCGGCAATGCCACGGAAATAGCATTCACCCGCAATCGCACCGTACAGCACAGTGTTGCCGACAATGATGCTTTCCTCTGGAACGATCCCGGCATCTGGCGCTGGGCGCACGATCAGTTTGCCGCCTGACAATCCTTTGCCGACGTAGTCGTTGGCTTCGCCAACAAGATCCAGCGTCACACCCGCAGTAACCCAGGCGCCAAAGCTTTGTCCGGCGGTACCTTTCAAAGTCAGCCAGATCGTGTCTTCAGGCAGGCCGTTATGTCCGTAGCGTTTGGCAATCGTGCCACCGAGCATTGTGCCGGCTGTGCGGTCAATGTTCTTGATGTTGAATTCGCCTTTGACCGCCTTGCCGCCTTCGATTGCCGATTGGCAGAACTCGATCAGCTTGTTGTCGAGAACCTTCTCCAGACCGTGGTCCTGGCGTTCGCAATGGTAGATGGCAACATCGTCGTCGACCTTTGGTCGCGCAAACAGTTTAGAGAACTCGAGACCGTTGGCTTTCCAATGCTCGATTGCGCGATCTTTGTCCAGCACATCGCTGTTGCCGACCATTTCGTCGAATGTCTTAAAGCCCATCTCAGCCATGAGGCCCCGCACTTCTTCCGCGACATAGAAGAAGTAGTTGACGACGTGCTCAGGTGCACCTTGGAATTTGGCGCGCAAACGTGGGTCCTGGGTTGCGACACCTACTGGGCATGTATTGAGGTGACACTTGCGCATCATGATGCAACCGGCGGCAATCAGTGGCGCAGTTGAGAAGCCGAATTCGTCAGCGCCAAGCAATGCGCCGATGACAACGTCGCGACCTGTTCGCAGACCGCCATCGACCTGCACCGCGATGCGGCCACGCAGACGATTGTAAACCAACGTCTGGTGTGTTTCGGCCAGACCGATTTCCCAGGGGCTTCCAGCGTGCTTGATGGATGTCAGCGGCGATGCACCTGTGCCACCTTCAAAACCAGAGATTGTCACATGATCGGCGCGGGCCTTCGCAACGCCCGCTGCAACAGTGCCAACACCAACTTCCGAGACGAGTTTCACGGAGATGTCGGCGGCGGGGTTAGTGTTTTTCAAATCGAAGATCAACTGTGCGAGATCTTCAATCGAATAGATGTCGTGGTGCGGCGGCGGTGAGATGAGGGCGACACCCGGCGTCGAGTGGCGCACCTTGGCGATCACTTCGTCGACCTTGTGGCCGGGAAGCTGTCCGCCTTCGCCAGGCTTGGCCCCTTGCGCCATCTTGATCTGGATCATGTCCGAGTTGACTAGGTATTCCGTCGTCACGCCGAACCGGCCTGATGCGACCTGCTTGATGGCCGAGCGCATGCTGTCGCCGTTCGGCAACGGCGTGAAGCGATCAACCTCTTCACCACCTTCACCCGTGTTTGATTTGCCGCCAATGCGATTCATCGCAATAGCGAGAGTTGTGTGCGCTTCACGGCTGATGGAGCCATAGCTCATCGCGCCTGTTGCAAAGCGGTGCACGATTTCGGAGGCGGGTTCGACCTCATCGATCGGTATTGGCTTGCGGCCCATTTCTTCAGCCGAGCGAATTCGGAACAGTCCGCGCATCGTCATCAGGCGCTCGGCCTGATTGTTTACGGCATCGGCAAAGGCTTTGTATTTTTCAGGCAGGTTGCCTCTGACGGCATGCTGCAGGTTGGCAACGGTTTCGGGTTGCCATGTGTGTGCTTCGCCGCGAATGCGATAGGCGTACTCGCCGCCGACATCGAGCGCGTTTTTGAGAACCGGTGAGTCGCCGAATGCGAGCTGGTGCCTTTCGACCGTTTCGCGTGCAACTTCTTCTAGACCAATACCTTCGATTTGAGTGTGTGTGCCGGTGAAGTAATCTTTGATGAACGAGGTCTTCAGGCCGACCGCGTCAAAGATCTGCGCGCCGCAATACGACTGATAGGTCGAGATGCCCATTTTTGCCATGACTTTGAGAAGCGCTTTGCCAAGCGCCTTGGTGTAGCGTTTCTTGACTTCATCAGCCGTCAGGTCTGCGCCAAGA
>JAJFHI010000115.1 GCA_021775715.1 Hyphomicrobiaceae bacterium
GCCATTGCCAGTTCGCCGTCAATTGTTTTGGCTGACGAGCCGACCGCCGCTCTCGATAGTGAAAACGGACATGCGGTGATGGAGCTTCTCGCCCGCATTGCCCGCGAACAGAAACGCAGCGTACTTGCTGTGACACATGACCCGCGCACGCTCGGCTATGCCGACCGCGTTGTGCGAATTGAAGATGGATTAATCGTCGGCGAAGACCGGCGGCCGGACGGTCTTGATGCCGCCGGCGTAACTGACCTCACCAAAAGGCGGAAAGCACATGCCTAAGTTGAACTCAACCACCACGACCTTCATTCTCGCGGCAAGTTTCGCCACCGCGATGATGTCAACGCTGGATTGGACCGCATCACCGAGTGTGACAAACGGCGTCGTCACGATGGGAAAGTTTGAAGCCCGTGCTGAGACTGGTGGCGATGGGGCATTGCAATCTAAGCAGACCTGGGCCGCTTCGGCGACCGGTCGCATCGAGCCGAAATCGGGCAGCATCAATATCGCTGCTGAAGCGTCAGGCCGTGTGGTTCTGGTGCCGGTCGAAACCGGTGCCGTCGTGAAGTCAGGCGATCTTTTGATTAAGCTTGATGATGAAGATGCCCGCAGCCGTGTTGTTGCGGCTCTAGCGGAAGTGGATGTGCGTAAACTGGAACGCGCAGAGGAGCCCGTGACAGGAATTGTAAAGGAACGGTACGAAGCCCAGGATGCATTGAGTGATGCGCAGCGCGGACTGTTTTCAGCCTGGCGCGCATTTGACGATGCATTGGCAGCAGCCAACCAGTCCGGCAGCGACGACGCGCTGGCTAACGCGCGCGCGGTTGTCGAGACAGCAAAAGGCAACGTAGACACCTCCCGCAGCAAATTGGCGATGGTTGTGGCCAAGAAAGACGCGCCATTGCCAACACGGCTAGAGACATCGCTTGAAATTTCACGCGCGGATCTGGCTCTTTCCGAGCAGGCTTTTGAGCGCACGCGTGTGCGCGCGCCGTTTGATGGCACGGTACTGAGAACAATGGTGAATGTCGGTGAGCTAGCGACCCCGTCGCCATCTAATCCCTTGGTGGTGTTTGGCGACGTGTCATCGCTTCGGGTCCGGGCTGAAGTCGAGGAACGCGATGTTGGTCATGTCCGTGTTGGCCAGAAGGTCGTTGTGCGCTCTGATGCCTTCCCGGAACGCGAATTCGAGGGTACGGTCACGTCGATTTCCTCAGCCCTTGGACGCCCGCGAATTGCCACGCGCGGTCCCCGCCGACCCAACGATGTCGATGTCTTGGAAGTGCTTGCAGATATTGATGGCACACCCCCACTTTTGACCGGCATGCGTGTAGATGTTTTCTTTAAACTGAACGACAAAAAGACAAGCAGTTCAACATCTACGACCGCAACGCGAGATTAAGACTCTTGCGGTCCATCATTGGGAGAGAAAATCCAATGCGCACAACTGTCTTTACGGGCATTGTCGCAGCGATCGTCTCGGCAGGTCTGCTGGTTCCAGCAGCCACAGGTGAAGAAGCCGCCACGCCTACAAAAAAATTCGGTTTCTTTGATAAGGAAACTGTGACGAAGAAGTTTCCGGAGCAACATAATAAGGCAATGTTCGAGCAACGTCTCGTCGATGAACAGTCCGCCAGCGTGCGTGCCGTGAGAATTTACGGGCCGGTCAAACCGCATTACCACCAGAAATCTGACACGCACCTTTATGTCGTCTCAGGACGTGCGATTGTCCAGCTGCAAGGTGAAAAGCCCCGCGAGGTTAAAGCTGGTGATACGATGTTCTGGAAGCGCGATATTGTCCATTCAATCCCGCGGATACTGGAACACCCGTTCGATATGATGACGTTTGATTCCCCGCGCCGTTCTAAGACGGATGTCGTCGCAACTGACGGTGGTGGCAACCCGTTGACGATGGAAATGAACTAATAAGTATTCCGGCGACCCGGAAGAATTAAATGGCGCAGGGCTGTGACAGTCCCGCGCTTTTTTTATGTGCTCTGTGTGGCGGTCAACCGACGTTTTTGGCCGCCGCGTCGATGTGCGCTGCAAGGTTATCATCAATGCAAAGACGGCTTGCTAGCATAGCGAGGAATGCGGACTCGCCAGCGGTGTCAGGGTCAATTGCGATCCGAGCCGCTGTGTAGACTTGGACAGCCTGTTCGTGCGAGCTGACCCCCGCGGCCAAATTTTCGATGCTTGCCGGCTCATTCATCTGTGTCGCGAGAAACTCCTCGGCTTCGCTACCGATATCTGATTGTGAAAGGTTGGAGATGATCTTCTGCTGCTCGTCGGGATCTATGCGCCCGTCTGCTGCAGCGGCCGCAATCATCGCGCGAATGTAAAGTACCGCATCATCGTTCGTTACCGCATCAGGTTCAAAGCCCGATCCTTCAGGTGGGGGTTCTGTTGGCGTGTCTGCCGAAATCAATGGGCGACCGTTCTGGTGGTTTTCGTAAGCCTTGTAAGCGAGGCCACCAATCAAGGCCAAAGCACCGATCTTTGCAGCTCCAACGGCGATTGAGCGGCCGGTTTGTGTGCCAAGCACCAAAGCGCCAAGACCACCGAGTGCCGCGCCGGTGCCGAGTTTGTTTTCAACGGCGAGTTTTTTTACCTGCTCAATTAGTTCTTCAGGAGTTCGCCCGCCACCGTACTTGGCAACGAGATCTCTGAGAACGTCGCTCGCCCCTGTTGCATCATTGACTTTGGAGGCGCCCTCTTTGGCGCCCGATGTCGCTTGTCCAAGAACTTTGCCAAGCATGTCGCCCAGTCCACCAAGTGCATCACCTGCGCCTGTCGATGTTTTACCGTCTTTGCCGCCATTGCCAGTGAGCCCACCTAGCAGATCGCCAAGTCCGCCAAGGCCGCCGCCTCCTGATTGTTCACCCGAGCCAGCTTTACCGCCACTCATTGCGTTGCGCAGCATGCCTTCGAGATCGCCGAGACCGCCTCCGCTTTTTCCATCACTTCCCGCTGCCGTGCCGGGAAGTAGCTGTCCTAGCAACGAGCCAAGATCACCACCACCTGTTGTCTTGGAAGGGCCACCGCTCTGGCTACCGGCGACCAATTGCTCCAGTAGACTTTTTGCATCAAACATCACGACCTCACTCGTTAGGAGACTTCAACATTGCAGACGAAGCTACGTCGGAGCTCAATTGCGCGCAACAAAAGACGCGATCAGATTAGATAGTGTTATTCTGCCGGGGAAAGGGCCGTTGGTTTGGGCGGTGCTTCGTGTTCACTCAGACCATCTGCGTCTGGTTCATCGCTTGGTCCGATAAAACGGCTGAAGAGATACCAGAAGCCTTTACCAATATCGTCGACGAGTGCAAAGACCGCGGGTACGAACACAAGCGAAAGAACGGTTGACGATATAAGCCCGCCGATGACAGCAATGGCCATCGGCGCGCGGAATTCTCCGCCGGAATCCAAAGCAAGTGCTGAAGGCAGCATACCGCCAACCATGGCAATCGTCGTCATGATGATTGGACGCGCGCGTTTGCGGCCGGCATCGACGATGGCATCGTGGCGTGACATACCCTCGGCAATGCGCTCGACGGCAAAGTCGACAAGCATGATCGCGTTCTTTGTCACAATACCCATCAACATCAAGATACCGATTACGACCGGCAGGCTAATTGGGTTTCCGGTGATTGCGAGCGCAATGATAGCGCCGCCGATGGACAGTGGTAGCGAGAACAATATCGTGACGGGTTGTAGGAAGCTCGCAAACAGCAGGACTAGCACCGCATAGACCATCATCAAGCCGGCACCCATCGCTTTGCCAAAGCTCTCAAACACCTCGACCATCACCTCGGCATCGCCGAACTGCTTGATTTCAACGCCTTCGGGTAATTCCTGCGCCGCCGGAAGCGCCATGACAGCAGCAACAGCATTGCCGAGCGGTTCGCCACCGACAAGGTCGGCGCCGATCAGGATGCGCCGGGTTCGGTCGTAGCGGTCGATGGACGTTGGGCCCTGGTTGATTTCAAATCTTGCAACTGATGACAGAGGCACAGAGGCACCGGACGATGTTGGCACGCGCAAGGCTTCGAGTATCTGGCGGTCCGAGCGCGCGCTTTCTTTCAGTTCTACGCGGATTGGGATCTGCCGTGTGCCTTCTTTGAATTTTGCAAGGTTGGCGTTGACATCACCAATGGTGGCGATGCGCACGGCTTGTGAGATGACCTCCGTTGAGATCCCGAGTTCAGCTGCGCGCTCGGTTTTCGGGTAAACGCGCAACTCAGGACGGTCGAGTTCAGCGGTCGAGACGACGTTGACCAACGCAGGCACGTTTCGCGCCTGGCTTGTGAGTTCTGCGCCAACGGCATCGACTGCATTACCGTCACGGCCGGAAACAACCAACTGAAATTCGCGCTGACCATCATCTTTTAAAAACCAATAGCGGATATCTGGAATGCCCGAGAGCGTTTTGCTGATCTCTTGCTGGATAACGGCTTGGCCGAGCGGGCGCTTGTTTTTCGGCAGGAGGTTGATGACAACCGTTGCCGTGCGAACGTCGGCGTTGCCGCCAAGTATTGTGCCGCCGTTGACGAAAACACTGTCGACATCCGCGCGTTTTCTGATTTCGCGGCTGATCCGATCTGTAACTCGCCGGGTCTCGTCCATGCGTGTGCCAGGCGGTAGTTCTATGGCTAACAACGCGCGGCTTTGGTCTTCCGGTGGCAAGAAGCCAGATGGCAACAGGAAGAAGCTTCCAACGGATGCGGCAAATATCAGCAAGCCCAGAAAGACAGTCGCAATGCGATGGCGTACCGACCAGCTGACAAGACGGCTGTAGGTCCGAATTAGCCAGCCTTCTTTTTCTTCGTGCGGGGCTGAACGCATAAAGTAGGCGGCAAGAAGTGGTGTGATGAGGCGCGCGACCAACAGCGAGAAGAATACAGCGAATGCTACGGTCAGGCCGAACTGCTTAAAGTATTGTCCGGCGATACCGCCCATGAAGCTCACCGGCACAAACACTGCGATAATCGTGACGGTAATGGCGATAACCGCGAGGCCAATTTCGTCGGCGGCTTCAAGCGCTGCGCGATAAGGCGACTTGCCCATGTTTTGGTGGCGTACGATATTTTCGATCTCAACGATCGCGTCATCAACGAGGATCCCGGTGACGATCGTTATCGCGAGCAGGCTGACAAGGTTTAGAGAAAAGCCAACTGCTGTCATAGCCCAGAAGGCCGGGATGAT
>JAJFHI010000116.1 GCA_021775715.1 Hyphomicrobiaceae bacterium
TCAGCCCCAATGCGAATAGATTCGGCGCAATTGTCCGCCGACACCGGCATAATCATGAATTCCTGAATGTCGATCGGGTTATCAGCATGTGCGCCACCGTTAATGATGTTCATCATCGGGACCGGTAGCAAATGCGCCGACGGGCCACCAAGATAGCGATAGAGCGGGAGCATTGAGGCCTCAGCTGCAGCCTTGGCGACAGCCATCGACACGCCGAGGATTGCATTTGCGCCAAGGCGGCTTTTGTTATGCGTGCCGTCGAGGTTGATCAACGCGGTATCGATGGCACGCTGCTCCTGCGCATCCATCCCAGCCAACGCGTCATAGATTTCCGTATTGACGGCATCAACCGCTTTCAAAACGCCTTTGCCGAGATAGCGATCCTTGTCGCCATCGCGCAGTTCGACGGCTTCGTGTGCACCCGTTGATGCACCTGACGGCACAGCCGCCCGGCCAAACGCGCCATCTTCCAGTTGCACATCGACTTCAACAGTCGGATTGCCACGGCTGTCGATGATTTCACGGCCGATGATGTCAACGATGACGGTCATTAGGGTTCCCTCTTCTGGTCGTTTTTGTGCTGATTTTTTGTGGGATGTGGCATGGGCAGGCTGGGTCTCTACGCATCCCGTTTGGCGCCTGTCTTAGCCCTCGGACAGGGGCAACGCCAGCACCAGCAGCGCCGCATGGTCAATCGACCCCAGATATTTTTATGAACAACGTCTAGAAACGGCTCAAAATCGAGAGTGTACCTGTCCGGTACTTTTGCGGTGTTTAGGCACCAGAGGTAGGTGAAACGGTTGGTTTCATTGGCAGTCTTGTGGCCTCCACCGCCGATGAAGGTTACTGAGAATATGAATAAAAAAGCCGGACCGCGATCTCAATGCAGGTTTTCTCAATTTCTTTTTCACGCTTAATCAGTATGCTTCATAGAAAGCATGTGGTGCCGTGTGGTGCCTGCCTTGCCGTCTTCTCAGTCGTTGGCTTGGCCGCGTCGGATGCCGTTCTGGCAGGTGATCTCGAAGACCGTGTGATGGCGCTTGAGACCTCCACGGCCCGCAAAGGCAATCGTCAAATGTCCCTGAAGGTCAGCGGGTTAATCAATCACGCTGTGTTCGGTTTCGACGACGGGGCGGAGCGCAATACCTATCAAACGTCGAACCTTTATACCGGTCCACGACTACGCTTTGAGGGCGAAGCAATAATCAACGCGGACTGGCAGGCAGGCTTCAAACTCTACACCAATGTGTTTTCTGCGACGTCATTTACGGTCACCCAGAACGACGACGACGATCAGATCGTGCCTGGCGGGATCTTTGCACGACGCATGGTTTGGTATCTCGAAAACAAGGATGCGGGCCGCATCAGCATTGGTCGTACGGCACCTGGCGTCGACAATCTCATTTATGGCACCACAAGCAATCTGTTCGCTCCATCGTCGTCCGACATCCTGTTGGGATCAAGCTTAGCGTTTCGCAATAGTGCAACCGGTGCGCTGACCGGTATAACACCTTTATCGCTGACAAGTTTTCTATTCACACTCAGACGCAACGTGGCGCTCTACACGTCGCCCGTCATCAATGGCGTGACGTTTCGCGCGGGCTACGGCGAGGACGATACCTGGGGGCTTTCCGCCTACTACGCCAATACACACGGCGACTTCAATGTTAAAGCGCGGGCCGGTTACTTCGCCGATTCCGACAACACAAACGGCTCCGGCAACGCGCCTGACTTTGATGAGGTCAAGGGCCTAGTGAGCTTCTTGCACAAACCATCCGGCGTGTTTGTTGACGCGCTTCATTTGCACAGGTCGTTTGAAGCCAAACCCGGCGGGCCATCGCCGAATGATTTTGATTACACGTATGGCCGCTTGGGTTGGATTGCTAAGCTGAACGGGTTGGGACGGACCGTATTTTTTGGCGAAGCTGCCCGTGGCGTCGGTGGCCTTGAAGGCGTTGACAGTCCCGGCTTTACCGCCGCTGGCGGACTTGGCCAGACGCGGGATATCACCGACACCACCCTCGACCGCTGGGGCGTTGGCGTATCACAAAACATCGACATCGCTTCGATGGAGTTCTACGTCGGCTATCACAATTTGAAGCTGGATGTAGAAACGGCTGCGGGCGCACTGCCGACCGACCCATTGAGAATCATCTATTCGGGCGCCGCCTTCTACTTCTGATGATGTGTTTGAGCATCAATTGCAGATCAAACCCCTGTGTTTGGTGAGTTTACGGCTGGTCCGTCAGCGGTAGGCATCCTAGTGAGGATAAGAAAAAGTCCGCCCAACAGGCCTTTTGATGCACGTGAACTCGATTTCAAATCTGCAGCCATTAGGCCAGATGATGACGTCGCGCACCCGCCCGGGCGCGTGGCGGATTATGTGTATGACCGCAGTCCTGAGCCTCAGTCTGGCATTGGCGTGCCCAGCACGTGTCAGAGCCGACGAGGTATGTTGCACGGACCTTGAAGATCGCCTTGTGGAATTGGAGACAACGGCTGTTCGCAAAGGCAATCGACGCCTGTCGCTGACGATCAATGGTCAAGCAAACCATACGATCTACGGATTTGATGACGGCGACGAAAACAATGCCTATGTCGCAACAAACCTCAACACTGGCTCACGGCTACGCTTTTTCGGCTCGGCGCGAATCTCACCTTATTGGACGGCCGGCTACCACATGTCGCTCAACATTTGGCCGGGCGACAGTCTTGGGCAGAACCAAAACAATCCGGATGCCATTTTTCTCGAAACACTGAACATTCGCGAGACGTATTGGTCCCTGCAAAGCTCCAAACTCGGCCAGCTCAAAGTCGGCCTGACAGGCACCGCAACAGATAACTTCCTGTCAGGCACAACAAGCGGTGTGGTCGCTGCGACGTTCTCGAACCTACTGCTTGGCGCCAGTATCGCATTTCGTAACTCCACGTCCGGCGTCCTAACCGGTATCACTCCATTCAACCTAGCGCCGATTCTCGATAACATGCGCTCCAATGCTGTTTCTTATTCCACTCCGCCATTCAACGGCTTGACGCTACGCGCTGGGTTCTCTGGTGACGACTACTGGGATGTCGCTGCCTACTATGCCGGAGCGCTTGGCGATTTTGATGTTAAGGCCCGCGTCGGATACGACAAAGATACCGAAGGCATCTACGGGACACCGGTAGCACCGGTTTCTGAGAATGTTAAAGGCCTGCTGAGCGCACGCCATAAACCATCGGGCCTCTTTGCTGAAGTTTCCCATGTGACGCGGTTCTATGACGGTGTTGATGGCGGGCCTTCCTCGCCTAACTTGCACTACACCTACGGCCGTGCCGGTATACTCAAACGCTTTAGTACGTTGGGTAAGACGTCTGTATTTGGCGAACTTGCGGGCGCTGAAGGCGGTCTTGTGGGCGGCGTCAGTCCTGGATACACCGCGGCACGTGGGCTTGGCCGCACAACGGACATCACTAAGGCTGACCTTACACGATGGGGTTTCGGCGTGATGCAATACATCGACGCTGCGTCAACAGAAATGTACGTTGGCTATCACAACTATGATATCGACTTGGAAACGACGGCTGGACCTGTGGCGACCGATGATATCAATATTGTTTACGCCGGTACGATCGTTCGGTTTTGACCGCCTTGGCCCGCACGCTTCTCTTCTAGGCATTTCTCGATGAACACTCCCCTCTCCGGGTCAGCTTTGGTTCTGTTTTCCGGCGGCCAGGATTCGACTGTCTGTTTGGCCCGGGCACTAGCGCGATACGCGCATGTCGAGACGATTGGCTTTGATTATGGCCAACGCCACGCCATCGAGCTTGAAGTGCGTAAAACAGTTCTTGCCCAACTGCCCACTGTTATGTCGGATGTGTTGTCAGGCTCCGTCGGCACACTTGGCAACGACCACATGTTGCAACTTTCAACACTGGCGGAGATCAGCGACACGGCGCTCACGCGTGAAGTTGAAATCGAAATGACGGATGCTGGTCTGCCATCGACGTTTGTGCCGGGACGCAACATCCTGTTCCTGACTTATGCCGCCGCAGTTGGCTATCGGCGCAAGATAACGACGCTTGTCGGCGGGATGTGTGAAACAGATTATTCCGGGTATCCTGATTGCCGCCGCGAAACACTCGACGCGCTCGAGATTGCTTTGTCCAAAGGCATGGACACGCCGGTGACCATCGAAACACCGTTGATGTACATCGACAAGGCCCAAACGTGGGCCATGGCGCACGAGCTTGGTGGTGATGCCCTCGTTGATCTGATCATCGCTGACACACACACTTGTTATCTCGGCGATCGCAGCAATAGACATGCGTGGGGGTACGGCTGTGGTGAATGTCCCGCGTGTAAACTCCGCGCAAACGGGTGGGCGAAGTGGAAGGTGTGAGTTGATTAGCGCTTACGCTATTCATCGTGCTGATCTCTACACAAATCGCAGCCCTCTTCACATCATCGCAGAGTCAGTTAGCGCTCACGCTATTCCTCGCTTACGCTCGGGCTGCGCACGCGCCGGGAACGATTCAGATGCTCGCTTGTCGCTCCCATCATCGCACCCGGGTGCCACGCGCCGACATTGAGCAAGGGGACACAAGGGTCTCGCGATCCGGCACATTTCTCGCTGTATCCTCTCGGCAGGTTGCGGCCTCGCACGCTCGCGTGTTCCGGACAAACCGAGCAAGGAAAACGTTCATGCCAGAGGCCGGGGAGCACCGCGACCCGCTGCGTTGCAGCGCCTAGCCGGAGCGCCAGGGTGCGATAGCACCCGGTACGGCGCGTGAGGCAAAACAAACTTCTCACCCAATCCCGTGACCTTTCAGGGAACAGTCACGTCCACGTGGTTAATCCGTTGTCTGTGGGGTTTGTGGGCCGCTCGGAGTTCTGGTTCCAGTCACCACTGCTTCCCCCAAGATTATGCCCAAAACAACCAACGCCCGGCACATGCCATTACGATCAGACTTGACTCGAAGCCGCGAACGCTCTGGAACGGCCGTGTGATGTATTCAATCAAAGAAATTTTCTACACGCTTCAGGGCGAAGGGGCTAACGCAGGGCGGCCTGCAGTCTTCTGCCGGTTTACCGGCTGTAATCTGTGGTCAGGCCGCGAGAAAGACCGCGCCACCGCTGTCTGCCAGTTTTGCGACACGGACTTCGTTGGCACCGACGGGATTGGTGGCGGCAAATTCGAGACGGCTGAAGCGGTCGCAGAAGCCATGTTGGCCGTCCGATCGGCCGATGACACCTGGACAAGACATAACGCCGACGCTTACGGCCGGGTGCAACCAATTCTTGCCGTGCTGACGGGCGGCGAGCCCATGTTGCAGGTCAATCTTCCGCTGATCCGCGCGTTGCATGACGCAGGCTTTGAAATTGCTGTTGAGACCAATGGAACGATCCCGGTGCCCGGCTCCATCGACTGGGTGTGCGTCAGCCCGAAAGCGGGCGCGCCACTCTCACAGATCTGGGGCGATGAACTGAAACTGGTCTACCCCCAGCGCGGCATCGACCCGGCTGATGTTGTCAGGCTTGATTTCAAAAACCGCTATCTCCAACCCATGGACGGGCCCGAAATTGCGTCAAATACCGCCGCCACGATTGACTATTGCAAGGCGCACCCGGAATGGCGGTTGTCGGTCCAAACCCACAAAACGCTG
>JAJFHI010000117.1 GCA_021775715.1 Hyphomicrobiaceae bacterium
CTCTGCCAGGTCATCCAGAGGGCCAAGTAGATACTGTGCCTGCGGGGCCGGTACGGTAATAGCTATAGCGGCGTAAGGCCCGGAATTGGTCTCATCTTCGAACCAGACATGCCAAGCGCCGTTAACGCGGCCAATGGTGTGGGCGGCCCGATTGGTGTGGATGCGAACGCTTTCGGCCATGGGCCGGACAATAGCCGACATGCCAGGCGTGCCGACAAACCAATTGCTGACGTTGCCTTCGCCTTGATCACCAATCATGGCGCGTGGCGACCAGGGTGCGACGTAGCCCGTACCGGTTAGCTCTTTGAGATAATCGCCAAATTGGGACGACCGCGCAGTCACATATTGAGCGCCATGGTCGAATGTCGTCATGCTTGCGCGCATCGTGCCCATGCGCCCACCGATAATGCGGTCTTTCTCGAAAACTTCCACGTAAAAGCCCGCGCGCCGGAGGATCCGTGCGCACGCCAGTCCGGTCATGCCTGCTCCGATAACTGCGGCTCGCTTTGTCACGTCACAGCGTCAACTCTTATCTTGATGTTGGCCATCATTGTGTATTTTCAGGAAGTTTGAACGCACACACGGCGGCCGATCGCCGAATCAGCTGACCCCACCAGAGACTATGACAAAAGCTTCCGGACAGCAGCCGTTTACGTCATTCCTGAATGCAGCCGGTTACGTCCGCAATCAGTTATGACGAGTTGGCATCAAGTGTTAGTTAACCAAGTAAATTCACTCGGTTTTCTGGATGCGAGAGTTGGCTTTCCAGTATTCGTCATTCATCAAACGGCTGTTACCTCACAACAACAACCCAGGCGTCCAAATCGAGAAGGACGCTTTCATCATACTTTCCTTCCTCATCTTTATACGGAAAAGCTGAGCACGACTTATCCTTACAGGCGACCAGTTTCACCCGAAGCGCTCCGACGTCAGAGCGCCGGGGAATTTCAGCTTTTTCGAGAACTTCCGACCACGCATAAATCGTATCACCGGCAAACAGCGGTGAAACATGGCGACCGCCGTTGATCGCT
Organism: Hyphomicrobiaceae bacterium; assembly: GCA_021775715.1. Lineage (GTDB taxonomy): Bacteria > Pseudomonadota > Alphaproteobacteria > Rhizobiales > Hyphomicrobiaceae > JAJFHI01. The sequence continues at coordinate 1,032 of JAJFHI010000117.1, forward strand.
GCAAAATGGAAGGCGTTGTTCAGACCATTGAACGACAACGCGCGCGCCATCGAAATTATCACGCCGCCATAAACGATCCGTTTGCCAAAACGGCCCTTGCTTTCGGTGTGCTTGTTGAAATGCACCTTGGCGGTATTTTGATAGAGCCGCGCCGCGATCTGATGTTCGGCTTCCTCCACCGTCATACCATCGACGTGGTCGATTTTCTCACCAACCTCATAATCCCCCCAGCGGAACGGTGCACCGGCCAGATCAAAATCATACTTCGATACGTCGACCGCAGGTACCGCCTTACCTAGCTCTTCAGGCGAGACGCGATCCGTCAATTCAGGCACCACAGCTTCGGGTGCAGGCGTCGCGGCATCGCGTTTGCGCACCATAACCCAGCGCACATATTCGAGCACGACATCGCCGGTCTCATCGCGACCAGTGGAGCGGACGTATACCGTGCCCGTCTTGCCGTTCGAGTTTTCTTTCAGGCCAATGACCTCTGACACTGACGACAACGTCGCGCCGGGATACACGGGCTTCAGAAAACGGCAATTGGCGTAGCCAAGGTTGGCGATAGCATTCAGCGAAATATCCGGCACGGTTTTGCCAAACACAACATGGAAAACCAAAACATCATCAAGCGGTGCCTTGGGATAGCCGATTTGCTTGGCAAACGTGTCAGAAGACTGCACGGCAAAGCGGGGTCCATAGAGGCTCGTGTAGAGTGCAGCGTCGCCCTCTGTCACCGTTCTGGGCGTTGCATGCTTGATGATTTGCCCGAGTTTAAAGTCTTCAAAGTAGTTGCCCGGGTTGGTTTTTATTGCCGTCATCTCTTTATTTGATCCTTGTTGGGGAATTATTATCGACCACCACGAGCCGTTTTATGCAGCTTCCGACGCTGCAATTGCCTCGGCAATTGCCACAACACGTTTGGCCATCACCATGTGCAATAGCTCCACCATCTTGCCGTCCACCGTAATCACGCCTTTGTTCGCGTTTTCAGGCTCGGCGAAAGCCGCAATAATTTGTCGCGACCACTCAACTTCATCGTTGGTTGGCGAAAAGACTTCATTACAAGGGCCCACCTGACCCGGGTGGATCAGCGTCTTACCATCCATGCCGAGCGTGCGGCCGTGCTCGCACTCGTCGCGCAAGCCTGCCTCGTTGCGAAAATCGTTGTAGACGCCATCGAGAACATCAATCCGATAGGCGCGGGCGGCAACCAGAGTAATTGCTAGCCAGGGCACGACAGCAAAGCGATTGTTGTTTGCACGTGCTCGTGACTCTTTCAAAAGGTCGTTAGTACCGAGCACGAAGCACGTCAGCCGGCTTTCCGGATCAGCACCAAGCGCTGCGATCTCGCGCGCATTCAAAATCGCGTGCGGTGTTTCCACCATGGCCCAGAGCCGCGTTTTCTGTGGCACCTGCCGTGCCGTCAGGATCTTGGCTGCACTCGTCACATCCCCTGGATGTGAGACTTTCGGCACCAGAATGGCATCAGGGGCTGCATCGCAAGCTGCCGCCAAGTCGTCCACACCCCATTCGGTATCAAGCGCATTGACGCGGATCACCAGCTCGCGTCGGCCATATCCGCCTGATTTTACAGCTGTGCAGACGTTGTTGCGCGCCTCGGCCTTCGCGTCAGGTGCGACGGCATCCTCAAGGTCTAGAATAAGTGCATCAGCCGCAATCGACTTTGCTTTTTCAAGCGCGCGCGTGTTGGAACCCGGCATATAAAGAACACTGCGACGTGGGCGGACCTGCATAAATGCCTCTTTGGAAGTCAGATGTCAGAGTTCGGATGGAATTTCGTATTTTGCGGCGCGACACTAACTGGAGCGGGCGCAGAATGCCAACCAACCTTTGACGAATAAGACCAATCTGGGAAAACCAGCGCTTCGCCAGCAAATCTCCAGCAACCCGGCCCCACACCTCATGGCACACCACCTTATCGACTCTACACAGGACGCCTTCGGGCATGTTGGCCTTTCGGCCATGGCACCCGTCCTGCAATTCATGGGGCACGCCGTAACCGCTTTGCCAACCGTGCTTTTATCTCACCACCCCGGCCATACGGCTTCGACAGGCGGTCCGGTGGTCGCGCGGCAACTCGATGACCTTCTAAAAGCTCTGCGCGCGAACGGACTATTGCGCTCCGTCTCGACCGTCATCACAGGTTACCTACCTTCAGCCGCCCATGTCGCAATGGCAATTCGCGTCATTGATGCCGTCTCAAAAGATGCAGGCGCCGCCAATGTCCGCATAATCTGCGACCCCATTT
>JAJFHI010000118.1 GCA_021775715.1 Hyphomicrobiaceae bacterium
CGCACACCGTGCCATGGAAAGCCTGACACTCGACCGCGGCGCCATGCACCTTAAAGACGAGTTGATGCCGCGCTATGCCGAACTGATATACAACGGCTTCTGGTTCGCACCGGAACGCGAAATGCTGCAGGCAGCTATCGATAAAAGCCAGGAGCACGTGCGTGGCGAAGTGCGCTTAAAACTCTACAAAGGCAACGTCATCACCGAAGGCCGCAAAAGCGATGCGTCGTTGTATTCGCCAGATCTCGTCACCTTCGAAGACGATAAAGGCGCGTATGACCAAACAGACGCCGAAGGCTTCATCCGGTTGAATGCACTAAGGCTTAGAACACTGGCGAACCGAGATAGGAAGTTGGGTTGAGAAGATCTCAATCTCTACCGGAGACATCCAAGTACGTATCAACGGATCCATGTTGCATGGATTGAATGAACCGACTGTATGCGAGGCCGTAATAAAATGACGAATCCACTCATCGGAACATGGAACCTTGTGGGCTGGTACAATGAGCTTGCCAACGGTGAAAAATTCTTCCCGCTTGGCGAAGACGCAACCGGCTACATCAGCTACTCCGCAGATGGTTTTGTCTTCGTCAATATCGCCGCCCGTGTCAGAACAAGCTATGCGGTTGACGATCTATTCAGCGGTTCAGTTGAAGAAGATTCTGCAGCGCTCAAATCGCAACTTTCGTACGCCGGCCCGTTTACGTATCGCGAGGGTGAGGTTGTCCACCACGTGACCGCCTCATCGCACCCGAATTGGGTTGGCACCGAACAGGTTCGAAAAGTACGTCTTGACGGCGACAAACTCGAGCTCAGCGCCGCCGGCACTTTGATGCGCGGACAAGTCGGTACTGCTTATGTACTTTGGGAAAAGGCACGTCGCCAGAATAAAAACTAAAGCGGGCCCACCACTCACAACCGCCATCAATCGGAGGGATCGATATGCGCATTTTTACTTTGGTCACGTTAGCTGGTGCCGCTGTGCTGAGCATGAGTGCAGCATACGCCGGCGAACCCGCATATGTCGGCACCTGGGGTAACGACGCAACGCAGTGCACGAAACCCCAAGAGAGTCAAAACGCTCCGATGGTTGTTACAGCTAACGGATACGAACAGCACGAAGCCCATTGCACTTTTTCGTCGATCGAGAAGTCAGGCGAGATCTGGACCATGAAAACCACGTGCTCCGTCGAGGGAGACGAGCAGACCGGTCAAATGACGTTGTCCGTAACCGGCAAGACTCTGACAATCGATGGCACGAGTAAGCGGCAACGTTGCTAACAAGGATCTAGGCCTGACCAGCACTGGCGGAAACCGACGTTGGTTCGCGCGCATGGCGTGACATAGCTCCGCCAACACAATCAGACTCGGGCAAGGAACAAAGCCCGCCACCAAGATACTTGTGATGCCACAGCTGTGTCGCGAGAATTGACGCGAGCCCCATCCCTAAGAAGAAGATCTGTGAGCCAAAGCCCTGGCGCCGTGCCCAGGCATAGTAATTGCGCACTTTTTTTACGTCGAAGTAGCCGGTTTCCTTCAACGACCGCTCGCTCAGCAATTCGCGCACATACTCTGGCGGGGTGACGAAAAAGCTTTCGGCAAATGGCGCGCGGAACATCGCCTTAGGGCGCAGCGCGATTTCACTCGGCAGCACCCGCGCTGCCGCCTGGCGAAGCAGATACTTATCGTAACGCGCACCGCGCAACTTATAGCTCGGGTCAATGCCGGCAGACAAAGCAATCACATCTTTGTCCAGAAACGGGTAGCGCGTCTCGACGCTGTTGGCCATCGCAACACGGTCGCCTTTGTGGTTCAGCAACAGACCCGGCAACATGGTTTTGTAACCGAAATAAAGCGACTGGTTCAGCGGATGCCACTTCGCCATGCGTTCGCGATTAAGCACCAAATCCTCATAGGCGCTGTGTTGGCCGAGCCGCTCCTTCATCTCGTCGCTGAAAAACCACGAGCCCGATGCCGACATTAACGAATACATCACTGACTGGGCATGCGGTCCGCCGATCAACTCGTCAATGTTGCGCGAATGCGCGAATGGGACTTGCGGCGGCAGTATGCGCCGCAGCGTCCGGCTGACTTTTCGGCTCGGCTGAAACCCGCCAACATCGAGACTGCGAACAATCTTCGCCATCTTAAACCATGCGTAACCAGCCAGCGCTTCGTCTGCGCCTTCGCCGGTCAAAGCAACTTTGTAACCTTGTTCCGACACCGCACCTGCCAGACGAAGAAGAGCGGCGCAGGACGTATCAACAACCGGGCTGTCGGCAGCCTCGATCAAATCTGGATAGGTCGATGAGATCAGGTCTGCATCAGCCTCGACAAGGTGAAGCTCACTACCGACATGGTTGGCGGCGACGCGTGCCTTGGCGGTTTCATCAAGTTTCGGGTCGCCGGAGACACCGACAGTGAAGCTTGGCAAAGGCGCGCCCCGAATGGCAGACGCTGTTGCCAGCACCATACCGGAGTCAACTCCACCGCTGAGGTAGCTGACGACGGGCACGTCGGCGCGCAATCGAATATCAACCGCATGACGAAATGTCTCTTCGAAACGATCGACAAGCGTCGCTTCATTTTCCGGACGCTCTTCATCACCAGCATCCGGAAAATCAAGATCCCAATATTGCCGTTCGACGATTTCAGCTGGCGAACCGCACGGCTTCATCGCGATTTTGAGGTAGTGACCCGGCAGAACCGATTGCACTCCGGCAAACATTGTACGGCGCGTTGGCATGGCAAAGAACGTGAAGATGTGGTCCATGCCTCGGGCATCAACAGCGGGTGGCACGGCACCAGATGCCAACAAGGCCTTAATTTCAGAACCGAAGTAAACCTCATCGCCTTGACGCGACCAATGCATCGGACAAATGCCGACACGGTCACGTGCCAGAAACATCTGACGCTGGCGAAAGTCAATCAGCAGAAATGCAAACTGTCCGTTGAGTTTGGTGAACACGTCTTCACCGTGCTCTTCATACAAGTGCACGAGAACTTCGGTGTCAGTGTGCGTTCGGAAGACGTGGCCCTTGGCTTCCAGCGCTTTGCGTTGTTCTGGATAGTCAAACAACTCGCCGTTATACATAACAGCGACACTGCGATCTTCGTTGTAAATTGGCTGCTGACCATCGGCAAGACCGACGATA
>JAJFHI010000119.1 GCA_021775715.1 Hyphomicrobiaceae bacterium
GATTTGCCTGCGTTCGTGTAGCCGACGATGGCGACGATCGGGTATGGCACCTTGCGCCGGCCGGCACGATGCAGTTCGCGCGTGCGCACGACCTGGGCCAGTTCTTTCTTTATGGCATTGATGCGTTCTTGAATCATACGCCGATCAAGCTCGATCTGTGCTTCACCCGGACCACCGAGGAAGCCCGCACCACCGCGCTGGCGTTCTAAGTGCGTCCAGGCACGAACGAGTCTGCCTTTTTGGTAAGACAAGTGCGCAAGTTCGACTTGCAGGCGGCCCTCTCGGGTGCGCGCGCGGGCGCCGAAAATTTCGAGAATGAGCCCGGTACGATCGAGAATTTTGACTGACAACGCTTGTTCAAGGTTGCGTTGTTGGATTGGGCTCAGTTGATGGTCGACGATGACGAGTTCGGCTTCTGCCGAATTTACCAACGCCTCAAGCTCTTCGACCTTGCCAGTGCCAAACAGTGTGGCCGGTCTCGGCTGCGGCACCGACACAAGAAGTGCTTCAACAACGGTGATTGAAATTGCCTCAGCCAGCCCGACCGTTTCCGCCAAGCGGTCTTCCGGTGAATGCAACTGAGCTGGCGGTGTTGCGCTGGTGGTAGCTTCTGGCCCGCCGCGCTTGCGTCCGGCTCGTGTCAGGACAGGAACAAGGACAATAGCTCGCGAGCGCGCTGTCTCATCAACAATGCGTTTCGCGTCCGAACTTATTTCGACCGTGTCGACCCGTTTGTCGATGTGGCTTGCCTAATCTTTAGTGTCATCGTCCGAGTCGCTGTCCATCAGATGGACGGGCTGGCCCGGCATGATTGTTGAGATGGCATGTTTATACACCAGTTGGGAATGCCCGTCTCTGCGCAGCAGGACGCAAAAGTTGTCAAACCACGTCACAATACCCTGCAGTTTGACACCGTTGATCAGAAAGATCGTCAGTGGCGTTTTTTGCTTGCGAACATGATTGAGGAAAGCGTCTTGCAGACTTTGCGTGCGTTCTGGAGACATTTTGGGGACTTCGTCCTTCTTTTTATATTTTTGTTCTATTTTTTTCTCGAGATCCGCGGTTGATCCCGACATTTTTGGCCGAATATCGAGTATCCGCATAAAGAATATAAACTCTTTTCATTCAAAACACATGTCAACATTGGTCTGATGCCTTAGGGCGGATTTCAACATCATATGTCAGTAAATTCAGCTGCCGAATAGAATACACCACGAAGTTGTAGCGTCATCACTCCAGGTTGTCCGGTGCCGATTTTCTCACCATCTATGGCTGTAATGGGCATCACCTGCATGCTGGCGGCCGTGGCGAACGCCTCTTTGGCCGCCAACGCTTCGGCTCGTGTGAATGACCGTTCGTCCAATTGCAGACCGAGTTTTTCTATTGCGCGCTGGGTTGTGGCGCGCGTAATCCCTGCAAGGATCTTATTGTCGATGTGACGTGTCACCAGCGTGTTGTCTTGCATAATGATCCAGGCGTTGCTTGATCCGCCCTCTGTAATAAAGCCGTCAGGATCAACAAACCAAGCCTCGCGGGCCCCGGCTTTCCGCGCAGCCGTCTTCGCCAGACACGCCGGCAGCAACATCACTGTTTTGATATCGCAGCGTCCCCACCGGATGTCAGGTGTCGTGGTGACGGTCAGCCCCTGTTGCGCCTTGGCATCTTGTGCTGTTTTCGAAATCGGACGCGCGATGACAACGAGTGTCGGTTCTATGGTCTCGGCCGGCGGAAAGAAGAAATCGCGCGGTGCCGCCCCTCGTGTTACCTGCAGATAAACCTGTCCGTCCCTCACCAGGTTATGGCGCACGGTTTCACCAATGACATGAAGCAACGCTCGATCGCTCATCGGCCGGGCCATCGATAACTCACCCAATGAGCGTGACAATCGGTTTAAGTGAGATGTTGCATCGACCAGTTGTCGACCACGAACCTCAATCACTTCATAGACGGCGTCACCAAATTGAAAACCCCGGTCTTCGACATGCACCTGGGCTTGCCAATACGGCAGATACTGTCCATTGACGTAAACGACGCGGCTCATGGGTTCGGGCCTAAGAGGGTTAAAAATAATCCGGACTGACGCGGAACAGATGCTCGACCTCTTTGACGTAATCGCCACGGGCAAACAATACAACGCGATCTTTCACCTCAAGCTCAGTGGCGCCGCTTGGCATTATGACTTCGCCGTGGCGTAGGATGCAGCCAAAGCGAACGCCCTCGGAATGCTTGAGATCGCGTAGCGAACGGCTGAGGATCGGGGCCGTTTCCAAAACTTCAGCATCGATGACCTCGCCGCCGCCATTGAAAACCGAATGCACACCGCGAATACGCCCGCGGCGGACATGCTGCAGAACGCGGCTGACCGTAATGGCGCGCGGATTGACCTGCGCATTGATGCCGAGTGTGCGGATCATGCCGGAATAGTTGGAACTGTTGATGAGGGCCAAGCTCGACTTGCAACCAAGCTGGCGTGCGAGCGCTGATGTCAGAAGATTGGTTTGATCGTCATTCGTGACGGCGACGAGCGTGTCGGCTGCATGAACTTCTGCCTCGCGCAGCATATTCTCATTCAACGACGAGCCGTGCAGAACAATAGTTCGAGTCAGGCGGTCGGCGATCTCTTCAGCGCGGGTCAGTGACGATTCAATGAGTTTCAAGCGCACGTTGGGCTGGCGTTCCTCGACCAGTTCAGCGAGGTAGAGACCGACGTTGCCGCCGCCTGCAATCACGACACGGCGGGCCTGGACCTCTTCATGCCCGAACACCTGCAACACGCGCGACACCTGTTCCGTCGGTGTGATGACGTAAGCATCGTCGCCGTCTTTGATCTCGTCATTACGATGCGGGATGAAGATACGATTATCGCGTGTCAGCGCGACCGTAACAGCTGGCAGGTCCGGAAATAGTTCAGCCAGTTGCGATAACGGCGTATCGATGATCGGACAATCCGGGCCACAAGCAATGCCCAGCATGGTGATGCGACCGTCGGCGAAGCTCACAGTATCAAATGCGCCAGGCAATTCGAGACGGCGCATGAACATGTTGCCAACTTCGATTTCCGGAGAAATAATGTGGTCGATAGCCATGTTCTGGCGCGAGAACAACTTCGACCATTCCGGTTTGAGATACGACTGGGCACGAACACGAGCGATTTTGGTCGGGATATCAAACAGCGTGTGCGCCACCTGACACGCCACCATATTCACCTCATCGTAAAGCGTCACCGCGATCAGCATGTCAGCTTCGCCAGCGCCGGCACGATCAAGCGTATCCGGGTGTGCAGCGTTGCCGTGGATGGCGCGCACATCCAGCGCATCGTTGGCGCGTTGTACAAGCTCGGCGCTGGCATCGACGATGGAGACGTCGTTGCCTTCCGCCGACAGCCGCTCGGCAATCCCGGTGCCGACCTGGCCCGCGCCGCAAATAATCACTTTCATGATGGTGCCGTTCTCTCACGGGTCCGCGTTATCTGTCGTGTATCGATACCAAACAGAATCGGCGCGGCCCCGCAACCAGCCTGAATATCAGCCACAGACAATTCAGGCTTGGCGGGCTTCAGCCGCGGCCGGATTTTGCCGCTGATCGGACGATACGCCCAGCGCCCTTAACTTCCGGTGGAGCGCTGACCGTTCCATGCCGACGAATTCAGCAGTGCGCGAGATGTTCCCGCCAAACCGGTTAATTTGTGCGAGGAGATACTCCCGTTCGAAGATTTCGCGGGCTTCGCGAAGAGGTAGTGACATCAGGTGTTCGGCGCCGCCATTGACCGGCAGAGGCACGTTGGAGCCGATCTCGTCAGGCAGCATATCGGCTGTGATAATCGTATTGGGGTCACCACCGGCGAGGATCATCAGTCGTTCGATGTTGTTGCGAAGTTCACGCACGTTACCCGGCCAGTCGTGAGCCTGCAGAACGGCAATGGCATCTTCACCGATGCGGCGCGGGGACAGACCAGACGCGCTTGACAACTGATCGATGAAGTAGTCGATCAACATCGGAATATCATCGCGACGCTCGGCCAAACTTGGTACGCGTAGCGGCACCACGTTGAGCCGGTGGTAGAGGTCTTCGCGGAACCGGCCTTCTGCCATATCGCGTTCTAGATCGCGGCTGGTCGACGAGATGATGCGCACGTCGACTTTTACTTTCTGCGCTCCGCCAAGACGCAAAAATTTCTGCTCAACCAGCACACGCAGCACCTTGCCCTGGGTTTCCAAAGGCATGTCAGCGATTTCGTCGATGTAGAGCGTACCGCCATGGGCCTCTTCTAGGGCGCCGACCTTGCGCGCGCCACCGCCAGCACGGTCTTCGGTGCCAAAGACTTCCTCTTCAACGCGATCAGGCGCCATGGCCGCCGCGTTCAACACCACGAAAGGCGATTCCGCGCGATTCGAATTGGTGTGAATGACCCGGGCGGCCAGCTCCTTGCCGGTGCCAGAAGAGCCGCGAATGAGAATACGGCTGTTGGTCGGTGCCACCCGATCAAGCTGCGTCTTTAGTTGATTGAGGGCCGCTGACTTGCCGATCAGATCCGCACTGAAGGTCGAGCGTTCGCGCAGCTCTTTGACTTCGCGGCGTAACTGCGAAGCCTCCAATGCCCGCAATGTCACCAGCACAAGCCGGTCAGCCTTGAACGGTTTCTCGATATAATCGTACGCGCCGCGACGGATCGCCGTGACAGCTGTTTCGATGTTGCCGTGGCCGGAGATGATGACGACCGGCAGATCCGGATAGGCCTGCTTGACGACGGACAAAAGCTCCAGGCCGTCCATGCGACTTCCCTGAAGCCAGATGTCAAGAATTACCAGCTGTGGCCTGCGCTCTTCGATCTGGCGCAAGGCTTCGTCGCTGTCTCGCGCGAGGCGGGTGGCATGCCCCTCGTCCTCGAGAATGCCAGCAATGAGGTCACGAATATCGGCCTCGTCATCAACGATCAATATGTCAGCGGGCATCAATAGCTCCTTAGATCTTCGTAGAGTTCAAGCCTGGCCGGCGGCGTCTGCCGTCAGCGATGTTTCGGACGTGGTTTCGTTTTCGTTTTCGTTTTCAAGTTCGGTGGTACTGGCAGGTTCCAGAGGCAACGTGATCGTAACGCGCGCGCCCTTAGGCGCCACTTCTTCTGGCGCATCGTCGAGAACGAGTGTCCCGCCGTGTTGTTCGGTAATCTTCTTGACCATCGCAAGACCAAGGCCGGTGCCCTTGTTGCCCTTGTTGGTGACATAAGGTTCCAACAAACGCGAGCGGTTCTGTGCAGGCAGACCGAGGCCGTTGTCAATGACTTCTATAGTGACAAAGCCGTCATGGACAATGAGCGTCGTCGCGACCCTGGGCTTGTATTCGTCACCGCGATTACCATTTTCCTTCACGCTCTCAACGGATTCCGTCGCGTTCTTGACGAGGTTTGTGATGGCCTGTGAAATGAGGCGGCGGTCGATCTCCGCCACAACAGCGTCATCCGGCAATGTCAGATCATAATGCGTGTTCGGGTGCCCTTCGCGGAACAAGACGACGGGTTCCTGCACGGCGTCACGCAGGTCATGCTCGGCAATTTTCGGCGCCGGCATGCGTGCAAAGGATGCGAATTCATCGACCATCGTTTTCAGATCACCGACCTGGCGCACAATTGTATCGGTCAGTTTGTAGAAGGTGTCTCTATCTTTCTCAATCACTTTCCCGTATTTGCGTTTAATGCGTTCGGCGGAAAGCTGGATCGGTGTCAGTGGGTTTTTAATCTCATGCGCAATGCGCTGGGCCACATCGGCCCACGCGCTTGTGCGCTGCGCTGACACCAACTCCGTGATGTCGTCAAAGGTCACGACGGTGCCCACGTCTCGGGCTCCTTCCCGCTCTTTGGTCACGCGCACGGCAAAGGTCCGCTCTTCGTCTGCGATCGACAGCGTCACTTGCTTTTGTCGTTTCACATTAAGACCGGGTTTGCCGACCTCAATCATTTGCGAGGCAAAGTCCGGGAACGCGTCTTCAAACGTCTTGTCGATGGCATCGTCACCGGTTGTGCCAAGCAATTGGGCGGCCGACCGCGAGACCAGTGTGATGCGATCATCGCTGTCGAGACCGATAACACCAGCCGACACACCTTGCAGCACCGCCTCCATAAAGCGGCGGCGCTCTTCCTGTTCTTCACTTGCCGTCATCAGCGCATCACGTTGATGTTTCAATTCCCGCGTCATCGTGTTGAACGTTTGCGACAAACGGCGCAGGTCGCCCTCACCGCGTCGTTCGGGCAGCGACACATCAAGGTTGCCGGTCGAGACCTCCTGTGACGCACCGATTAGTCGCCGAATGGGGGCAACAAAGCGGCCGGCAAACCATAAGCCAGACCAGATCGCAGCCAACAGACCTGTCATCGAGATGGTGAGATACATCAGACCATGTGCCAGCTTCAAACCACCCCGGCGTTTGCGCAGTTGGTTGTATTCCCTGACGTTGGCCTGGGCCTTTTGCAGGTAGCCCATCAATTCCGGACTTACCTGGCGCGACACATAGAGATAGCGGCCCGGAAAATTCTCAAGTTTGGCAATTGCCGAGATGCGTTCGTTTTTGGATGAACCAAGCGGCGTCTGCCCGGCCTTCGCTTCGGCCATTGCTGCTGGACTAGGTTTGATAAATTTTAGTCGCTTAGCCTCGATGCCGCGAATGAATAACGTGCCGTCCTCTTTCATAACATGTGCGGTGGGCAGTTCACGCAAACCCGCTTGCGAAATCACGAGTTGGCGCAGACCCTGCTGGTCATCTTTCAAGAGACCGACCGCACTGTCGATATCGCGTGCCATGTTCAAGACGTCGGTACGTATGAGCTTGGCGTTCTCCTCAACATAGGCCGCGGCGACGACATACGAATTGTCGATAATTGCGCGGGTACGCGCCACGAACCAAGTGTCGAGCGTGCGTGAGAACGACAGCGTTGCGCCGACCGCCAGAAGCAATGCCGGAAGGGCCGCAATTACACTGAACAAAGCAACGATACGAATGTGCAGGCGGGCACCCGGTGCTTTGCTGCGCCACGCGCGCATCAACTCGCGCACTTGATGGGCAACCATTGTCACCATGGCAATGATCAACACGACGTTGATCATCAGCGCACCCAGCACAACGTCGTTGCGCGGGGTGATCGGCGTCAGGTTGGTAAGAATGAGATAAGTAGCAAGAGCTGAAATGACAGACAGAACAACGACGACCAACCCGACCCAGAACACGCGATCTGTCGAGTCGAGCTTAGGCGTGCGATCTCCACCGCCTGTTTGATCATGGTGCACAACTTGCGCGCTCGTCATTTGTTCACTTTCCGCACGATGCACAATGAATTTGCATGCGTATCCATCTTACAAGTCTTGGCGTCTGCCCAGAGCTGTCAGGTCGGCGACCGGCACTGCCGGTGACCCAAAGACGGCCCCCCAAAATTGGACCTCAGCGATCCAAGTGAGACACGTAGGACGCAAGACTGTGACATTCTTGCGACGTTTTGTGGATGCTTACCAGTAATTTTGTTGTTTCAGCATCACGTAGTGTGTCCGGATTTCGCCGATTTGCATGAATTGAGGGTTGTATGGCCCGGAGATAGCGTGGTTTTTGGGCTATTGGACGTTGGCGCATTAATTGCTCCCCGCGCTAGCTTGTCGCTCACATCATCGCACCCGGATACCGCACGGTGAGATTGAGCAAGGGAACACCGCGACCTGCTGGCATTGCAGCGCCCTGCCGGTGGTCTGAGCGACAGCGAGGAATAGCCGTGAGGCAAATCAATGCGCCGGTGTGCGGAGAACGCGGATATTGAGTGTTTTAATGCGCGCGCGAAGCGTATTGCGGTTCATACCCAACAGCTCGGCCGCACGGATCTGGTTTCCTCGTGTCGCGGCTAGAGCGGCACTTAGCAGAGGATATTCCACCTCGCGGATAACGCGATCGTAGAGGTTAGGTGGTGGCAGCTCATCGCCGAATCCGGCGAAGTACTTGCCGAGATAGCGTTCGACCATTTCAGACAGGTCCTGAGGATCGTCATTGGACTCAGGCACGGTCTGCGCAATCGCCTCAGCCAACTCGTGCTGGACGACATCAGCCGACAACGTGTCTTGCGAATAGAGGGCTGAGAGACGACGTACAAAGTTTTCAAGTTCGCGCACGTTGCCAGGCCACGGGTGCTGTTTGAGTTTCTCGATTGCGGCTGATTCAATGCTGCGTTGGCCAAGCCCTTCGTTGGCGGCAACGCGAAGGAAATGGCGCACCAGATCGCCAATATCCTCTAGACGTTCACGCAGCGGCGGCAGGCGGATCGGCACAACGTTCAGGCGGTAGTACAAATCTTCACGGAACAAACCCTGTTGGATCTGTGATTTCAGATCACGGTGGGTGGCAGCGATAATACGCACATTCGTCTTGATCGGCGTGCGTCCACCGACTGTCGTGTACTCACCCTGCTGCAACACACGCAGCAAGCGGGTTTGGGCTTCTAGCGGCATGTCTCCGATCTCGTCGAGAAACAGCGTCCCGCCTTCTGCCTGCTCAAAGCGACCCGTTGTGCGTGCCTGGGCGCCAGTGAAGGAGCCTTTCTCGTGACCAAATAATTCGCTTTCGATCAACTCGCGCGGGATTGCCGCCATGTTCAGCGCGATGAACGGTCCCCGACGGCGTTTTCCGTAGTCGTGCAACACTCGGGCGACGAGTTCTTTGCCGGTGCCACTTTCACCGTTTATCATGACCGACAGATCGGTCTGCGTCAGCCGCGCAAGAATGCGGTAGATTTCCTGCATTGCAGGCGACCGGCCGATCAGCGGCAGCTCATCGGTTTCGCTGTCTTCCTGTGCGCGTACTGGACGACGACCAGGCTCGGCGAGCGCACGCCCAACAACAGACACGAGCTCGCTTAGGTCAAACGGCTTAGGCAGGTACTCGTAGGCGCCTCGTTCGGCAGCCGTCAAAGCGGTGACCAAGGTGTTCTGAGCGCTCATAACGATAATCGGTAGGTCCGGGCGCAGCTTCTTGATGCGCGGGATCAAATCGAATGCGTTTTCGTCCGGCATCACAACGTCGGTGATGACGACATCGCCCTCACCCTGCTGCACCCAGCGCCACAACGTTGCAGCGTTACCGGTCGCACGTGGTGCATACCCAGCCCGCGCCAGCGCCTGGTTTAGAACGGTGCGTATCGCGCTGTCATCGTCGGCAATCAGTACTGAGCCCTGAGCCATTCCTATCCTCTATCCTTCGGAGTGAGACGGCGTTTCATCGCATCCTTCATCGGAAGAAGAATGCGAAATGT
>JAJFHI010000120.1 GCA_021775715.1 Hyphomicrobiaceae bacterium
TCCGCGATCGTGCCAATCTTAAAGCCGTGCTTTTGTGCAAACGGAACGAGATCCGGCATGCGCGCCATCGTACCATCGTCGTTCATGATCTCGCAGATCACGGCCGCTGGCATCAAACCGGCAATGCGTGCCAGATCAACAGACGCTTCCGTATGTCCTGCCCGGACCAGAACTCCACCATCACGGGCAACCAATGGGAACACATGGCCCGGCGAAACGATATCGTCGGCAGTTTTCGAAGCGCCGATCGCTGTGGCTATCGTGTGGGCGCGGTCGTGCGCGGAAATGCCGGTCGTAATACCTTCCTTCGCCTCGATCGACTGTGTGAAGGCCGTGCGATTGCGCGACGCGTTCGCGCGAACCATTTGCTCGAGGCCTAGGTGTTCGGCGTGATTCTTCATCAGCGTCAGACAGACAAGCCCACGGCCATGCGTTGCCATGAAGTTAATCACGTCGGGAGTCGCCATCTGCGCCGGGGCAACCAGATCGCCCTCGTTCTCCCGATCTTCGGCATCGACCAAAACAACCATCCGGCCATTGCGCATATCGGCGAGAATGTCGTCGATCGGCGATAGCACACTGGAGAAATCATTATCTGCGACCTTGGTCTGGCCCGTGCTCACTTGCGGTACTCCATCAGGCGCGCGACGTACCGCGCAAACAGGTCAACCTCGAGATTGACCAAATCACCCGCGGTTTTGGCCCCCCAGGTGGTGACCGTCAAGGTGTGAGGAATAAGATTGACGCCAAATCGGTTGGCCGAAACCTCGTTCACGGTCAAAGACGTGCCATCGAGCGCCACCGAGCCCTTGGGAGCGACATAAGGCGCGAGGTGTTCCGGGGCCTCAAAAGAAAAGCGACGGCTGTCGCCATCCTCGTTAATGTCCAAAATACGGACAACACCGTCGATATGGCCTGAGACGACATGCCCTCCAAGCTCGTCTTGCGCCTTCAATGGCCGTTCCAGATTAACTTGGCGCCCTGCCGCCCATTCATCCAGCGAGGTCTTGGAGAGCGTTTCATTCGAAACATCGACGCTGAATTGCGCGCCTTTGGCATCCGGCACAACCACCGTCGCCGTCAGGCACACGCCATCACAAGCAATTGAGGCGCCCAAGGGAATGCTGTCTGCAGGATAGGACGTGCGGATCTTAAAGACCCCGCCCTCGCGGGCGACGATTTCACCGACATCGGATATCAACCCGGTAAACATGATGGCTCCTTACCTCGGCCTGAGACTAATAACATGGTCGTCGCCAATCCGGCGCGCCTGAAAAATTTCGAGATTGGTGTTTGGCATGTAATGCGCGACGTCAGACGTCGTGGCCTCAATCGGATCCCGCGATCGGTCCCCAGCACGATAGACGACCACCTCATCGACAAGGCCAGCTTCAGAGAACGCATGCCATATTGTCGAACCGCCTTCCACCAACAACCGCGTCACACCGTCGGCAGCAAGAACCTCCAGTATCGCTGGCAACCACAATCGCCCCCCGACGGTCAATCCCGCACGAACATCGACACCCTTTGGTGCATCTTTCTTGGCCTGCGCCGCCGCCATATCGCCTGGATAGAAGACACGCACCGGCACTTTGTCAGCGGTTTGAAACAAGCGATATTCCGGCCCAAGTACGGCATTTCCTGCCAACACGACACGTAGAGGCGAGCGGTGCGCAAGACCTGGAAGTCGGCATGTCAAATCCGGGTTATCATCGCGTAATGTACCAGCACCAACCAGAATGGCATCAGCCTCAGCACGCAGCAAAGCCCCATGCGCACGGGCCTCAGGACTTGTCACCCATTGTGGTTGACCAGCGCCACCAAGTGCAATCCGGCCATCGCGACCAAGCGCCAGTTTCAGCTGAACAAACGGTCGCCGCTCAGAAACGCGAAGTACATGCCCGCGTGTTACCCAGCGCCCTTCATCAAGGCGGATACTGCGCACGACATCAATTCCGGCATCGCGTAATTGCTCTAGCCCGCGACCTGAAACACGCGGATCGGGATCTGTGATGCCGCACACCACGCGGGCAATGCCAGCCTCAAGGATTGCCGAGACACATGGCGGTGTTTGGCCAAAGTGTGAGCAGGGCTCAAGTGTTACATAGAGCGTGCCGCCGCGTGCTCGTTCGCCAGCCACGTCCAACGCAACCGGTTCGCCGTGCGGACGCCCGCCCGGTTGTGTCCAACCGCGTCCGAGAATTTCACCTGATTGCTCGTCGACGACGACGGCACCGACTGACGGATTAGGCGCCGTGGTGCCAAGTCCGCGCCGGGCCATCGCCAACGCGATGTCCATCATCTGGGCGTCAAATTCGGGACCACTCGAAACAGCCATTCGACCTCAGCGCGACTTTGCTGATGGGAGAGGAACAACGTCGGATTGCTTGGCCGTTTCTGATGGCTCGGAAACGGGTTCGTCGCCTTGCCGCGCGATCTCGCCAAGCACATCTTCAAAGTCCGCCACTTCGCGAAAATCACGATAGACCGAGGCAAAGCGCACGTAAGCGACCGGGTCCAGTCCGCGCAACGCTTCCATCACCATTTCGCCGATGGTGGATGATGGTATTTCAGATTCACCGCTGCTTTCCAATTGGCGCGCAATACCGGAGATCATACGATCCATGCGCTCTTCTCCAGCCGGGCGTTTGCGCAGCGCAATGCCGACTGACTTGGATAGCTTATCACGATCAAACGGAACCTTCCGGCCAGACCTTTTGACGACCATCAGTTCGCGCAGCTGTACACGTTCAAAGGTCGTAAAGCGTCCACCGCAATCCGGGCAAACCCGGCGCCGGCGAATCGCAGCATTTTCCTCGGTCGGACGGCTGTCTTTGACCTGAGTATCCCCACAAGCACAATACGGGCAGCGCATTCGCCTTGGCTCCAAAGTGAAAAAAGTAAGGGCGCCACGGTATTGATCCGCAGCGCCCGGTAGTCATATCGGCTTTAGCGGCTTGAAGAAAGTCGCCTATTGATTTAGCTCACGCGAAACTAGCCATAAATTGGGAAACGCTTACAAAGCGCGATTGCTTCCGCCTTGACCTTTTGTTCAACGGCACCGTTTCCATCAGGACCATTTGCAGCCAGACCTTCCAGCACTTCGGCGATCATACGACCGATGTCTTGGAATTCACTGACACCGAAACCACGTGTGGTCCCAGCTGGTGCGCCAAGACGGATCCCTGACGTCACCATCGGCTTTTCAGGGTCAAACGGAACACCGTTCTTGTTGCAGGTGATGTTGGCACGGCCAAGTGCTTCTTCCGAGATATTGCCCGTGACCTTCTTTGGTCGAAGGTCAACCAGTATAAGGTGGGAATCGGTGCCGCCTGACACAAGATCGAAGCCAGCCTGGACCAGAACCTCACCCATCGCTTTGGCGTTCTCGATCACGTTCTTTGTATAGACCTTGAAGTCCGGCTTCAGGGCTTCACCGAACGCCACCGCTTTACCCGCGATGACATGCATAAGTGGTCCGCCCTGAATGCCAGGGAAGATTGCCGAGTTGAACTTCTTGGCCAAGTCACCTTCGTTCGTGAGGATCATGCCACCGCGTGGGCCACGCAATGTCTTGTGCGTTGTCGTTGTCACGGCGTGCGCGTGCGGGAATGGGCTTGGAAACAATCCTGCCGCAACGAGACCTGCAAAATGTGCCATGTCGACCAGGAAGTAAGCACCGACCTCGTCGGCTATTTCGCGGAAGGCTGCAAAGTCGATAACGCGTGGATAGGCCGATCCACCGGCAATAATGAGCTTCGGCTTGTGCTCTTTTGCCAGCGCACGCACTTCGTCCATAACGATCAGGTGCGTTTTTGGATCGACCCCGTAGTGCACAGCATTGAACCACTTGCCCGACTGGTTGACTGTGGCACCGTGCGTGAGGTGACCACCGGCTGACAGGCTGAGGCCCAGGATCGTGTCGCCTGGCTTAAGCAGCGCGTTAAATACACCTTGGTTTGCCTGGCTGCCCGAGTTTGGCTGCACATTAGCAAACTGACAATTGAAGAGCTTCTTGGCACGATCGCGTGCCAGACTTTCAGCAAGGTCGACATACTGGCAACCGCCATAGTAGCGACGGCCCGGATATCCCTCGGCGTACTTATTTGTGAGCACGCTGCCAGCGGCTTCCAGAACCGCCTTGGAAACAATGTTCTCAGATGCGATCAGCTCGATCTCATATTGCTGGCGGCCCAATTCCTTTTGGATGATGCCGGCAATATCAGGATCTGTTTCGGCGAGCGAGCCGCTAAAGAATGTGGATTTTGGTGCCCCAGACTCGGCCTTAAGTGTCGACATCTTGTCCTCTCTGATCATCTGATCGCTGTGAATATATCGATCTATTCTTTATGCTTGGAGCCGAGTTCTGCGAACGTTCCACCCGGCAAATGCATGATCTTGGTCGAAGCGCCAAATACCATAAAACTTCTAAGGCGTAACCTACCGCAAATGGTGGGGTGGCCGACCTTTTGACGATCTGGCTCCGTGCGTGCGACGCCGAGTAGTTGTGTCGCGGATCAGAAAGCCCCCAAATGCGATCTCGCTCCACGGCTGAAATGCGTAGAGCGAGAAATGCCGATCGATGATGACCTGACGACGCGAATTTGAGTTTGAATAGCGTTTTTTACTCAGCAGCCAACTTGATGAATTCACCTGTCGCCATTGGGCAGGCGCTCCACAGTTCTGTCAGAGACGCGACAAGATGGTTGATCTGCTCATCCGTGTGAACTGGTGATGGCGTCAAACGGATGCGCTCAGTGCCCTTCGGAACCGTTGGGTAGTTGATGGGTTGGACGTAGATTCCGTAGCGGTCCAGCAGTGCATCGGTCACAGCCTTGCAATGAACAGGATCGCCAACCATCACCGGGACAATGTGGCTTGGACCATCAATCAGCGGCAGGCCAGCATCGGTAATGCGCGCCTTCAATTGTGCCACCCGCGCTTGGTGTGCCTCGCGCTCATCGTTGCTGGTCTTCAAGTGACGGATGCTCGCCAGGGCACCGGCTGCAATTGCAGGCGCCAGCGATGTTGTAAAGATAAAGCCCGAAGCAAAGCAGCGAATTGCATCGCAAATGTCACGGCGGGCGGCGATGTAACCACCCATGACGCCGAAGCCTTTGGCCAGTGTTCCATTGATAATGTCGATGCGATCCATCACACCATCGCGCTCGGCAATGCCGCCACCGCGTGGCCCGTACATGCCCACCGCGTGCACTTCGTCGATGTAGGTCATGGCATTGTAGCGCTCAGCCAGATCGCAGATTTCTTTGATTGGCGCGATGTGACCGTCCATCGAATAGACGCTCTCAAATGCGATTATCTTCGGTATATCGCGGTCGTATTTCTTCAGGCGTTCTTCAAGATCCTGAATATCGTTGTGACGCCAGATTTCCTTCCGGCATTTGCCATGACGTATGCCAGCAATCATCGACGCATGGTTTTTCTCGTCGGAGAAAATCACAGCGCCAGGAATAAGATCGGCGATGGTCGAAAGCGTGGCATCATTGGCGACAAAGGCGGACGTGAACAGCAGTGCTGATTCCTTGCCATGCAAGTCAGCAAGCTCGGCTTCCAGATCGACATGGTAATGGGTCGTGCCTGAGATATTGCGCGTGCCACCGGAGCCGGCACCGACCGAATCCAGCGCCTCATGCATCGCGGCGATGACCTTCGGGTTCTGTCCCATGCCGAGATAATCGTTCGAGCACCAGACGGTTATCTCGTCAGATGTCTCGCCGGAGAAATATTTCGCCCGGGGGAAGTTGCCACGCTGGCGCTTTAGATCCGCAAATACTCGGTAGCGGCCCTCGCGATGGACCTGCGCCAACGCCCCTTCGAAATGCTTTTTATAGTCCATCGACACTCTATCGCTCGCCCTTATTCTTAGCTTTTATGTCAGTGAAGTCCCGCCGCCGCATAGCCCACCAATTGTCGCGCTGTGCATGGGGTTAACCACACCGTGGCCCTCCAAATTGGCTATATGTTGTGCATTATAAGTGCATGCAGATCGTGACGCTGTCGAGGCCAATTTTTGCACTTGTTTGCACCGAAGCCGGTCCACTTGTCGCGCGTATCTCCCGTTTCATGCCAATCTGTATGCAATGACCCCATTTTTTCGACCTTGAGCTAGATCAACCCAGAAAATCAGTGGTCGCACAAAAATGCCCCAGCATTCTCCGCTTGAAGACGGAAACACCGGGGCTTTTGGGTTTCATCGATGACCGGCTCGATTGGCCAGTTTTAATAGGCCGAGGCCGTCGCGGCGACGCCATCCTTGCGGTAGATGTCGCGACGGAATTGTATGACGCCATCAGGTGTCGCCCAAGCTGTGATGTAGGCGAAATAAAGCGGCACCGGCTTCTTGACGCGGATATTTTTCGTCTCACCAGATTTTTTCAACATCAGCACGTTTTCCACCGTGCCACCCTGCGGCTTCAAGATCCACGCCGCCAACTTCTCGATGTTGCTAACTCGTATGCAGCCCGAGCTTGCCGCGCGGAAGTTGCGCCCGAATATACGATCTGACGGCGTGTCGTGCATATAGACCGAGTGGGCATTGTGGAAGTTGATCTTTAGGAAGCCCATCGGATTGTCTTCACCGGCCTGCTGGCGATAAGACAAATTGAACGGCTGGCGCGAATTCCAATTGATCTTATTCGGATTCATTTTGCGGTTGCCGCTGTAGGCATCAATACCGTACTTGACCAGCACGTTCTTGCCGGCCTTCTGCATTTTTCGGCCCTTCGGGATCAAGTCCTCGTTAATCACCGTTGGTGGCAGGCGCCAAACGGGATTGAAATTCATTTCATGAATGCGCGAACTTAAAATAGGCGTCTGTCGGTCCGGTTTACCAACGACGCCTGTGTGGCGCAGTGCAACCTTACCGGCCTCTACAGCTTCAATCTGCGCGGCCGGAATATTGACGACGATGTAGCGTTTTTTGTTTTTCGTCTGCCCAACGAGTCTTTGCAACCGCGATAGGCCACGCTGCAATTGGCGTAGTCGCGATTTGGCCGAAACATTCAAGGCGGCGAGGGTGCGCTTGTCGATCACGCCCGTTGGTGTGAGCCCGTTGGACGCCTGGAAACGCTTGACCGCTTTCTCAAGTCCATAGTCAAAATAGTCATTTGTGAACGAACCCGATCTCAGATCACCCGACAACATTAATCGCCGACGCAATAGCTTCACAGCAGAAGCTGTTGCACCCACGTTCAATTCCAGCGCCGGGATACGCGGCCATCCCCCGCCGCGCGCAACCATTTTGTAGCGCTTAATCGCAATTTTGGTCGCCTTGATATTGGGCTTGGCAAGCGTGGGATATCCGCGCGGCGGATTTGCCTCCCAGGTGCGAACGAATTCCCGGTTCGATGGATTATGTCCAACATTGGAATAACCATCGTAAGCGAATGCCGTTGTGCCGGTCACGGTTGTTGTCAGCGCTAATGCAGCAAATGCGACGACTACGTTGCAAGTCTTCCGAGAGGCCGTAGAAGGTGTCACAAGGACGCTCCATGAGTTCAGATTTATTGATCGAAGACAGAACACAACAAGACACGTGAAGGGCGGCAACAGTATTTTCGCCAAGCCAAACACCCGATAAGCGCAAACGCTACAGAACGAAGACGACAAAGTCGCTGGGCGCACAGAAGGACACCACATACAGGCCAACCACCGTGTTGCTTGAGCAACAGGTCGCCAAGAGCACCTTATAACTGATTATGCGTTTTACGCGTTTACGGAGTTGTGCCGCTATTTGCTCAATGAGGAAAGCAGCTTCCACCGTATTGCACAGGCACATCGTTATTATTTGAGCAGACGTCGCAGAAATGCGTCAGGGCCACGGTTGAAACCGCGGCCCTGACAAACATCCGACAAGCAATTCAAGGCGGGCCTGCCCCTCCCCCGAGATTGTCCAGGCCAACTTCGAACTGATTTTTTACAGCCGGTAACGGATTTGATCGCTCCAGAAACGCTCAAGGCGCACCAGAGAATGATTGAGGCTGTCGAGATCGCCCGACGACACCTCACCTACCGTCTCAATCGAACGCAACTGGCGCTCATAAAGACTATTGACGACGTCACACGCCTTCATGCCTTTATCGGTCAAGCGGACAATCTTCGACCGTTTGTCCGTTGAGGACTCGCGGCAGTCGATGTAACCCATGTCGACCAACTTCTTGAGATTGTAGGAAACGTTGGATCCCAGATA
>JAJFHI010000013.1 GCA_021775715.1 Hyphomicrobiaceae bacterium
GTGGTTGGCAACTGCCGTCGCACGAAGTTACATCATATATTCGTCATGTCTGAGCGCTGTCGGGCCAGATGTTGCGCTGCGTTATGAGCATGGTGATCCGCGTACTTTGCCGGACAGACGTAAGGCAGTCTTCGAATGTCAGCCAGAACTCATTTCAGAACGAGGCTTGCCTGCATTGTTGGCATTGCCTTCGCGCTAGCCACTTTCTCGATCGATGTAGACGCTGGCGATGGTGTGTGGAGCCCGGCTGCGTCACTGCTTGAGCCGCGCCAGGAGATATATGCAGATGTTGCGAACGGGCGCATCTACGTTGCTGGTGGCATTTCAGCGGACGGTGGGGTTCTGTCGAGTGCAGAAAGATATGATCCCGAGGTCGGTCGTTGGACCGCACTCGCACCCTTGCCCGTACCGCGCCATCACATCGCGATCGTAGCCAGCAAAGACAAGCTTTACGGTCTTGGAGGGTTCAGCGGCACATGGCCAAACTGGCAGGCCCAGTCGGATGTTTTTGTATACAACTTGGCTGGAAATTCTTGGTCACAAGCGCCACCAATGCCAACGCCGCGAGGGGAGCATGTGTCCGCAGTGGTCGATGGGCGCATTTATGTGATCGGCGGCCGAAAGAGAAAAACGCCAAGCGCAAAGACGTTCTTCGATCATGTTGATACCGACTTTAATCAAGCGTTCGACACGACAACAGGTGAATGGACCGAACGTGCCGCGATGCCAACCGCCCGAAACAGTCATGCGGCCGCAGTGATCGACGGCAAGATTTATGTCGTTGGCGGCCGGCGCAACATAGTGAGCGCGGGCGGGCGAATGGTACTTGAAAACCTTGATGTGCTGGAAGTCTACAGCCCGGAAACAGACACCTGGTCGACGCGACAGCCGATGCCACTTGCGCAAGGCGGTTTGGCTGCAGCAGCGTTGAACGGCAAGCTGTATGTGTTTGGCGGCGAGCAGTGGGTGCCGGACCAGAGAGTATTCTCGACAGGCTGGGTTTACACGCCAGAAAGTGATCAATGGGCGGCTTTGCCAGATATGCCGACGCCAAGACATGGTTTGGCTGCGGCAGCCGTTGGGGGGCAGGTGTTTGTATTCGGCGGCGCCGATCGCGTTGGCTTTGGTGCGACAGGCGTCAGCGAGGCCTATCGCGCGCAATAGATCGCTGGGCGTCTGATTGAAATGCTCTGAAGTCTGTGGAAAGTAACGAGAAATTTGTCTTTGCATGACAGGTTCAATTTTGCTTTTGGGGGGATGTGTTTCAAGGGACCGAAGCGTTCTGCACAACGTATTCGGAGTGAATCGCATCCTCCTAGGTGGCACTTCAGAAGTGGTATAAAAGAACTAAAACTTGCCGGAGAGATCAGTTGCGGGCGGAAGAAATTGATACCTGGATCTGGGCGTCGGGCCGTCTTTGGTTCGATGCGGGCTGGGATCCCGTTAACGGCGGTTTTTACGAGCATCTGAAATCGGACGGTACACCTAACGCTGGCGAGGACCGTCGTGTCCGAGTTCAGCTTCGACAGATTTTCTCAATCTCCTTTGCCCGCCATCATGGCTACATCGACTTCGCCGAGGTGCGTCTTGACGATGCGATTTCGTATGTCTGGAACAAGCTTTGGGGCGCAGACGGGGTGCCGGGCTTTCCGCATATTATTACGTCACAGGGTGACGTTGTCGATCCGCGTCGTGACACCTATGACCATGCCTTCGCAATGATGGCATTTGGCTGGGCCTATCGAACGACTGGCGCAGCCCACGTACGCGAGAAGCTTGATGCTGTCGTGGAGTTTGTTGAGTCTCAGTTGCGCCATCACCAAAGTGGTTTCAAGGAATCGCTCAACGCCGAGACACCGCGCCGGCAGAACCCGCACATGCATTGCTTCGAAGCTTATATGAGCTTGTTTGAAGCAACCAAGGATGCTCAGTACCTGTCGCGTGCGACTGAGCTGTTTGAATTATTCGAAAAGCATTTCTGGGATGGAGATGCTGGAGTTGTGAGAGAATATTTCGCCGACGACTGGGGCCATCCTGGTTCAGTCGAGCAATGGGAAACGATCGAGCCCGGCCATATGGCGGAATGGGTTTGGTTGTTGCGTGAATTTCAACGGCTGAGCGACCGGAATGTTGAAGACCGCTGTGCGACCTTGCTGTTGCGCTGCCTGGAATTGGGCCTTGCATCTGAGGCGTCTGGCTTGTGGGATTCGGTCACACCCGATGGCGCTGTATTGGAAGAAACGCGACGGTTATGGCCGCAGACCGAGTTGTTGAAGGCTCACTTGGCGCAACTTGCAGCCGGACATAATGAGCATCTGGCGCAGTGTGCAAGTAGCCTAAGGTCGCTTTGCAGCAATTATCTCGATGGATGCATCGATGGCGGCTGGTTGGATCAGCGCGATGCCAACGGTCACTCGCTCAAAGATCTGATGCCAGCAAGCACGCATTATCATCTGTTGATTGCATTGCATGCCGCCCGACAGTCGGCCCCATTGATGACATATGTGGAAAGCCAGAGCTGCCCCGTCTAGTAAGGCCGACGTGCTCCGAATCTTCCGGCAAGATTAGCTGCCCCGTTCAAACACGCCAATTTAGGATCGACTTATGCAAGTGACGCGACTTGAAATCCCTGATGTTAAACTGGTGACACCTAAGATCTTTCGTGATGAGCGGGGGTTCTTTTCAGAAACATTCAACAAGAACGCTTTGGTCGCCGCCGATATTGTTGCGGAGTTTGTGCAGGACAATCAGTCGTTGTCCAGGTCTCCTGGCGTTGTGCGTGGACTGCACTTCCAGTTGGCACCATTTGAACAAGGTAAGCTCGTGCGCGTCGTACGCGGTGCGATCTATGATGTCGCCGTCGATATTCGCCACGGCTCGCCAACTTACGGAAAGTATGTGTCAGCCGAACTGTCGGCTGAGAACTGGTCGCAGCTCTGGGTGCCGCCAGGTTTTGCGCACGGCTTTTGTACCCTCGAGCCGGACACTGAAGTGATTTACAAAGTGACGGACTTCTACAGTCCCGAACACGAGCGTGGCATTGCTTGGGACGACCCGGATATCGGTATCAGGTGGCCGGTGGCGTCTGAGGATGTCATTTTGTCTGATAAGGATCGCGAGCTAACGCCGTTGAAAGACCAGCCGGTTCATTTCAAGAATTAAACGCTCGACCAGCGGCCTACCGCTACGCAGGAGACCAGACCTGCTGTCTCAGGTCGAGTTTTACATTGCCGCGCGGAACCGCGACGGCACCTGGAGTATCCGGCGCAAGATCGATCCTTTGCAGGCTCCATTCAATTTGCGCTGGGTCGGAGCCGTTCATGTGAAGAACGCGTGCTGGCCTATCGTCGAGCGAAACTTCAAAGCTGTCGAGCCCACCTTGAATGCCGTCGCCAGTTGCTTTCAGGATGGCCTCCTTCAATGTCCAACAGCGAAAGAACAACTCGCGCTGACGGGGAGCTTCTGCCAGCGAAATAATCTGCCACTCGTTTTCGGTAAAATAGCGCTTTGCCAGCCCAAGATCGACGTCGCGATGTTGTTCAATGTCAGCGCCAATATCGCAGTCTCGGGAAATTGCAAGGATCGCACGCGTACGTGTGTGGGCAAGATTGAAGTGCAGTGGGGTGTCAGGCTCCGGCGTTTCGAGGAATGGTTTTCCATGCGGCCCATAAGAAAATATCAAAGAAGCGGCGTCGGTTTGCAAAACTTCGGCGACGACGCATCGTAATCCGGCGCGTGCGGAAATAAACTCGTCGCGATGCACACTGGACAGCAACTTATTGGCACGTTGCGTTTCGTCAGGTGAAAGCAGATCGACATGGCGCGCGCGTGTTGCGTCGCCAGAAAACGTTAGCGGCCAGTGCCACACGTCGACCTTGAGTTCCTCTTGCATGATTGGCTTGTAGGCGGGATAGCTTGCCTGTGACAAGCGTCATGCTCGGAACTGGGCCGGCACTGTCAGCGCGAACAGGCGGTCCGGCGCGCGACGATCAAGGTATCGAAGCAACCATCCTTGGGTGTACAGAACAAACGTTCAGCTTTTGAATACGACAACACAGCAACGCCTTCGCTGCATCTGACGATCAGTTCCGCGATTAATCCACGGTCGGTGATGGCCTCTATGCCAGAGTGCGCACCGTTGGGTAAAAAGGCAGGGTAGCGGGTAAAGTCGCCGGTTATGGTGTTGGCCAGCACAACGGCGGCCAGGGCAAGCCCATGCATTACGAAAAACCTCCAAGCAGATCCCGAGCGCAGTTGATCGTGTGGTGACCAACGACAGTCAGGCTTGCTGGAGCAATTAAACGGCCAATCTGGCTGGGCCGACCGCGAGATTTGGAAGTATCGTGAGGAATTAACGTGAATATCGGTCGGGGCAACCAGATTTGGGCCTGGGCGGGACGATTGCGCCTGCCCTCTGGTTTCTCGCAAAGAACTAGCCTAAAGTCGTACGTTGGAGCGCTTCAGACCTAGGTGGACTTGGTGGACTTACAGCGACTTTGAAGTGGGCGCTCTAAGAATTTGTTTTATATACTTTTTACAGGTTTTGTTGGAAGCTGTCGCGGTTCTACCTCAACCTGGCGGACGCTAAACCTGCTTTCTAGAGCCAACACGCTCTGGTGAGAGTTGCTTCTGCGCCTTGGAGACCGAATGACTCAAACTGTAGTGAAGCTGTCAAATCCGAAAGACGCTGCCGTGGCCGATGATCTTCCTGTCGCTGGATCGCACACTCGCCATTCCGTTGTGATCGCGGACAAGAACCCCGTTGTGCAGGCGGGATTGAGAGTTTTTGTTTCGGCCGATCCACGTTATCACGTCATGGATGTCGTCAGCGACGGGGGAAGTTTCATAAAGGCGTGCGCCGGCGCGAAAGTTGAAATCGGCATCATTGGCTGGGCGTTGCCCGATATGTCCGGCGGCGATGTGCTGGCCGTTTTGAAACAACAGAAACTGCCGACACGCGTTATTGTCTACACCGGCGACAACAGCCCCGTCGTTCTTCGCAAGACGGTTAAAGCCGGCGCTTGTGGTTTCGTTTACAAGGGCGATGACCCTTCGGTCCTGATGGATACGCTGTCTAGCGTCGCGCGCGGCCGGCTTAGTCTGCCATTTGTCGATATTGATACATTGACCCACGATCCACTGGATATTCTGACAGCGCGTGAACGCGAATTGTTGGCCGTTCTCGCTAAGGGTTGGACCAATGAACAGATCGCATCGCGGATTGGGATCTCGCATAATACGGTCAAGTATCATCTGAAAAATCTCTATGAAAAACTGACGGTCAGGAATCGCGCAATGGCTGTGGCCCTTTATATGTCCAGCATTGCTGACGAGCGGTCCTAAGGTCTCGCAATTCGCAGAGTGGCTTCGCCGTTGCAGCAAATGGCTTGCATGAGTTGTTCTGTGCTGGACCCGAGGTGGCAGGCCGCTTGCTGCTGTCGGTCAGTTGCGTGTTGTGCAGGTGCTTCCGGGTAGTAAAAAGACCACCCGTCTGGTGCGAAAATAGCCCCACCTGAATGCCGGAATTATATGCCCGGCCGGGTGTTGCGGTGATGGGTGGTCTTCCAGCATTTTATCTCCAACAAGCATCATATTGAGGGTGCAGGCATTTCTCGCGATGGGGTATGTTCGCGCGGGACATTGCGGTTGTTCCTGTCATCTAGGAGGCCGCGAAAATAATTGCTAAACAACACTTGGAGGAAGAACCAGCGATGCTTGTCCAGCCACACTTATTTATTCCCGGACCAACGAACGTTCCCGAGCCGGTCCGCTCGGCAATGGACATTCCCATGGAGGACATGCGCTCGCCGGAGTTTCCGAAATTCACGCTGCCGTTGTTTGAAGACATTAAAAAGATTTTCAAACTGAAGAAGGGCCGTGTGTTTCTTTATCCCTCGTCAGGCACAGGTGCGTGGGAATCCGCAATCACCAACACGCTGAATGTCGGTGACAAGGTTTTGATGAGCCGGTTTGGGCAGTTCTCGCTGTTGTGGGTACAGATGGCGGAGCGCCTGGGCCTCAAAGTCGAACTTTGTGACGAAGAGTGGGGCGACGGTATTCCGGTCGAAAAGTACGCTGACATTCTTGCAAAAGACACCGCCCACGAGATCAAAGCAGTGTTTTGCACGCACAACGAAACAGCAACAGGTGTGACCAGTGACGTTGCCGGTGTACGCAAAGCGCTTGATGCAGCTGGGCACCCAGCATTACTGTATGTCGATGGCGTCAGCGCGGTCGGCTCGATCGACTTCCGTATGGATGAGTGGAAAGTCGACTGCTGTGTTTCTGGATCGCAAAAGGGTCTGATGTTGCCAACTGGCGTCGGTATTTTGGCCGTCAGCGATAAAGCTCTTGCGGCAAACAAAACGTCAAAAATGCAAAAGGCGTACTTCACTTTCGAAGATATGATCGCAACCAACGATCAGGGGTATTTCCCATATACGCCACCAACACAGATCTATCGCGGCATGCGCGTCTCGATTGATATGCTGTTGGAGGAAGGCCTGGAAAACGTCTTCGCGCGCCATAATCGCTTAGCTACAGGCGTGCGCAAAGCGGTCGATGCGTGGGGTCTTCGTCTTTGTGCAAATCACGAGAAATGGAATTCCGATACCGTAAGCGCAATCGTTGTGCCTGATGGTGTCGATGCTGTCGAAGTTATCAAGACGGCATACTACCGCTACAACGTTTCCCTCGGTACCGGTCTCAACAAGGTCGCGGGCAAGGTCTTTCGTATCGGCCACATTGGTGCGGTTGATGAGGTCATGCTGGGCGGCGCTTTGTTTGGTGTTGAGATGGCGTTGCGTGACTGCGGCCACAAATTCGAACTGGGTTCGGGAACGGGTGCTGCCGCGCAACACTATAGCGATACGGCAACGAGATCAGCATCAAGTCGTGCTGGCGTAACGGCTCGCAAAGCTGCTTAACACCTGGTCAGCGCGGTGCCACCTGCCGTGCTGACTTTAACATTCGGGGTAAGGAAAAAAACAACATGAGCTACACGCTTCACAGCCTCAAAAAGGCCCGCTTGCAACGCAGCGAACTTGCGGTGCCGGGCTCTAACCCAACGATGATTGACAGGGCGGCATCAAGTGCTGCGGACTATGTCTTCCTGGACCTTGAGGACGCAGTAGCACCGCCGGACAAAGAGCAAGCGCGTAAGAATGTTATTCAAGCGCTGAATGACATTGATTGGCGCGCCAAAGGTAAGACGGTGAGCGTTCGTATCAATGGTCTCGACACGCACTACATGTATCGCGACGTCGTAGATGTGATGGAGCAAGCCGGTAGCAGACTGGACACAATTCTTGTTCCAAAAGTCGGCGTCTCTGCAGACCTTTATACTGTCGAAGCATTGTGCAGTCAGATTGAGACGGCGATGGGTTATAAAACGCCTGTTGGTCTGGAAGCTTTGATCGAAACCGCACTTGGAATGGCAAACGTCAACGAAATTGCTGCCACGCCGGGTCGCTTGGAGGCTTTGCATTTCGGTGTTGCCGACTATGCCGCCAGTCTTCGCGCACGCACGGTTGTCATCGGCGGTCTCAATCCTGACTATCCCGGCGATCAGTGGCACGCGTCATTGACCCCGATGCTTGTTGCCTGCCGTGCATACGGTTTGCGCGCCATTGATGGACCGTTCGGCGATTTCAGCAGCCCTGAAGATTACAAAGCCGCCGGTCGTCGCGGAGCGGCACTTGGCTTCGAAGGAAAATGGGCCATCCATCCATCGCAGATCGAGTTGGCGAATGAAATATTCTCACCACCGCCAGCAGAAGTTGATCGAGCCAAAAAAGTTATCGCGGCGCTGAAAGAAGCAGCAGCGGCCGGCAAAGGCGCTGCATCACTTGACGGCAAGATGATTGACGCTGCGTCTGAACGAATGGCTCGCAACGTTCTTGTTGTGAATGATCTGATCCAGTCAGCACACGCGAACTAGACGAAGTCGGCTTCGTGGCGCGAGAAGGTACAACGCCGGGAGCATCGCCAGTGAGATTGCCAATCGCTGGTTGAATACCGGGTGTGATCGTTCGAGCGCCAATTCGTGAGAGCGTGAATCACTCCCGCAAAAAAAACGGCGCGCACCAACGTGTGCAGGAGGATCCAATGGATATCCACGAATATCAAGCCAAGGAGTTGCTTACAAAATTCGGCGTGTCGGTTCCCCGTGGTGGTCTAGCTTATAGCCCGGAACAGGCGACCTATCGCGCGAATGAAATTGGTGGGTCGCGGTGGGTTGTGAAAGCCCAAATCCATTCCGGCGCACGCGGCAAGGCAGGTGGAATTAAGGTCTGTAGTGCCGACAAGGAGATTTGGGACGCCGCCGATGGCCTACTTGGGCGCCGTCTTGTCACCAGCCAGACTGGACCCCGCGGCAAGCTTGTCTCGCGCCTGTATATTGAGGAGGCCCTGGATATTGAACGGGAGCTCTACCTCAGTTTCGTGATGGATCGAGCCCAGGAACGAATTGTTGTCATCGCTTCTGCCGCAGGCGGTATGGACATCGAAGAGATCGCCGAAAATGAACCCGACTCAATATTGCGCGTTGTCGTTGACCCCGCCGTTGGGATGCAGGCTTTCCAAGCCCGCGAAGTGTCATTCGGTTTGGGAATTGAGCCTCGGGTGTCGGGACAATTTGAGCGGACTATTCTGGGATCGTATCGAGCATTTCGAGACCTTGACGCGACGATGTGTGAAATCAACCCGTTGGTTGTTACCAAGTCAGGCGGTGTATTCGCTCTCGATGCCAAGATGTCGTTTGACGAAAATGCGATGTTTCGCCGTCCGCAAATCGCCGAGCTTCGTGACAAAAGCCAGGAAGATCCGCGAGAAACCTATGCCTCTGACCGGGGCTTGTCGTACGTCGGTCTGGATGGCGATATAGGCTGCATCGTCAACGGGGCAGGCTTGGCTATGGCGACGCTCGATATGATCAAGCTGGCAGGCGGTGAGCCGGCCAACTTCCTCGACATTGGCGGGGGCGCGTCGCCTGAACGTGTGGCGAAATCGTTTCGTGCGGTGTTGAAGGACACGAATGTGAAGGTCCTGCTGGTCAATGTTTTTGCCGGCATCAACCGGTGTGATTGGGTTGCTAAGGGTGTCGTTGATGCCGTTAAGGATTTCGACCTCAAGCTTCCCGTCGTTGTGCGATTGTCCGGCACAAATGTCGAAGAGGGCCGCCGGATAATTGATGAGAGCGGTCTCGATCTCATTTCTGCCGAGACACTTGGTGAAGCTGCGAAGGCCGCCGTTGCCGCGGCCCAGCAAGCCGAAACCGTCGCGGTTTAATCCTGGGAGAGGAAACCAAATGGCTATTTTTATCGACGAAAACACGCCGGTTCTTATCCAGGGCTTTACGGGTCGCATTGGAACTTTCCATGCCCAGGAAATGATTGACTACGGCACCAACGTCGTGGGCGGTGTAAC